>NZ_JAVIMT010000085.1:280959-425228 GCF_031196675.1 Acinetobacter sp. 148
ACCGTCGCCTAACACTTCTGTGCTTAATGCATTCATAATCACAGTGGTGTTTGGCAAGCTGTTTAACTTGTTTTGCAAGACTTGGTCAGCACGAAGTTTAGTGTCAAACTCAACCAGAGTCACATGCTCAACAATACCTGCAAGGTCAATCGCTGCTTCAACACCTGAGTTACCGCCACCAATCACGGCAACACGTTTGCCTTTGAACAATGGACCATCACAGTGTGGGCAGTACGCTACACCACGGGTACGGTATTCAGCTTCACCCGGTACATTCATTTCTCTCCAACGTGCACCTGTTGAAAGGATCACAGTTTTCGATTCAAGTTTTGCACCGTTTTCAAGTTCAACTTCAACCAAGCCATTTGCTGTTTGGTCTGCACCAGTGATTTTGCTGACACGTTGCAGGTTCATGATATCCACATCGTATTCACGAACATGTGCTTCCATCTCGGCAGCAAACTTAGGACCTTGAGTCTTTTGCACAGAAGTGAAGTTTTCAATGTCCATGGTGTCCATGACCTGACCACCAAAGCGTTCAGCCACGATACCTGTGTTAATGCCTTTACGTGCCGCATAGATTGCAGCTGTTGCACCCGCAGGTCCACCACCAATCACCAATACATCAAACGCATCTTTGGCATTGAGTGCTGCTGCGTCTTTTTCAGCCGAGTTGGTATCAAGTTTTGCCACAATCTCTTCAAGCGTCATACGACCTTGACCAATGTGTTCATTGTCCTGGAATACCATCGGTACAGCCATGATTTTGCGTTGTTCCACTTCGTCTTGGAAGAATGCACCATCAATCATGGTTGCAGTGGTGTTCGGATTATAAATGGCAATCAGGTTAAGCGCCTGTACCACATCCGGACAGTTATGACAGCTTAATGATACGAATACATCAAAGTTGGCTTTGAGGTTTAAGCCTTTAATCTGATTTAAAACTTCATCCGACACTTTAGGTGCATAGCCAGACACTTGTAACAAAGCCAAGATCAAAGAGGTAAACTCATGGCCCATTGGTAAGCCTGCAAAGAATACACGAGGCTGTTCACCTGCTTTAGCCACACCAAAGCTTGGACGACGTGTATTGTTACCGTCAAAACGGGCTGTTACCTTGTCAGAAAGCTCAGCGATTTCAGTTACTAATTCTTTAATTTGAGCAGCTTTATCTGATTCATCTAAAGCAGCAACTAATTCGATTGGACTTTCTAAACGTTCTAGGTAAGCTTTTAATTGAGTTTTAATGTTTTGATCTAACATCTGTTTTTTACTCCAATGCATCCAAATTCTTTCAATAGATGCATAGTACGTTAAAACAATGAATAGGTAAAACAGTATGTTTTTATATATTTGATCGGTTTTTTAGATTTTATTATTTCTTCAATAAAAAAAGCCAACCTGAACTCATCCCAGCGCAGGTCGGCAAACTGGTTAAACTAGAGTAAGACCACACCAAATACAGCCCCAGCAATCAAGACATGCAAAGGATGAACTTTCTTAATTAAAGATAATAAAGTTGCAATCACCACCATAATGACAAGTAAAGTATTTATTGCCGCTGCCTCAGAGATAATCCAAGCACTGGCAAGTACCGTTCCCACAGTGACAGGTTGTAAAGCAAGCTGTAAAACACGGCGCCATTTCTTATCTTTGAATTTTGACCAGCCTCTCATCACAAATACAGTAATAAGAGATGACGGTAAAAATTTAGCAGTAGACGTCACCAATAGCCCAGACAACCCTGCTACATGCCACCCTACCAAAGGTACAATCATCATATTTGGACCAGGTGCAGCTTGTGCCATGGCAAACAACGCACTAAATTCTTGCGCCGTCATCCAATGATGAATATCGACTACTTGACGTTGCATTTCGGGCAAAATCGTATTCCCACCACCAAATGCAATAAGAGACAACTGAGTAAAAATGATTGCTAAAGTAAGTAGTACGGCACCCATTACACACGTCTCCAAATGATGGCTGAATAAAACGCAAGTAAAATCAGCATAGTCAAAAGTAAAGGAATTTTTAGAAAAGCAATGCTGACAATTGCCGCTACCACAGCACAGATTGCTAATGGATTACATAACAAAGGCTTAAGCATTTTCAGACCTGTGGCAACCAGAAGCCCTGCTGCTGCTGCTCCTAAACCTTCAAAAAGGTGTTTAACCATTAAGTTGTCTTGGAACTGCTCATAGACATAATGTAAAAGTACAACAATTACGGTAGGTGCGAAGATTAAACCAATGAGTGAGCTCACTGCTCCACGGACACCGCGAAACTCCATGCCAATCGCAACCGATAAATTAATAATATTGCCGCCCGGTAAAAATTGACACAGACCAAGTAACTCAGTGAATTTTTCAGGGCTTAACCAATGCCTTTGCTCTACAATAACTTTACGGGCTAAAGGCAGCACACCACCAAATCCAATTAAACCTAATGTTAAAAAACCTAAAAATAACTCTGTGCAAGTAGGAACGGTATCCTTCTGCACGGCAATCTCAACATGGTTCATTTTCGTTACTTTTCACTTTATCCGACCAAGATAGAATGATACTTTTATGATATATCTACAAATGCTTTTATTTTCATTAACCATACTCTAAAGGTATTCCTATGCTCGATTTATATAAGCTTCATGCCTTTGTAGTGGTGGTTGAAGAAAGAAATATTACTCATGCAGCAAACCGTTTGTTTATTCAACAGCCACCTTTAACGCGTTTACTTAAAAAACTTGAACAAGAACTCGGTACACAGTTACTTATTCGTCAACCGCGCGGGATTGAACCGACGGAAGCGGGTTTAGCATTATTTAAAGAAGCACAACTTTTATTAGAACATGCCCGCCATATTCCCCAATTGGTCCAAGATGTTAGCCAAGGTAAAACTGGACAACTCAATATTGGCTTTACAAGTTCCGCAGGTTTGCATCCGCTCATTTCACTCGTATTACGTTCATATCGGGAAATGTACCCTGCTGTGCAAACCAAACTTGAAGAAGCAGGCAGTCAAAAGCAACTGGACTGGTTAATTTCAGAAAAACTTGATATTGCATTTTTAAGAGCGCCGATTAGCCGAGATATTGGTTTGAAGCATCTTCATATATTAGACGAGCCAATGGTGGTGGCCCTACCTATCGGCCATCCACTTACACAGAAGAAAAAAATTAGTTTAAGTAACTTGTCAGAGGAAAATTTTGTTTTATACCGTCGCTCTTCAGGGCAAGGCTTATATGACAATATTTTATATAGCTGCTATCAGGCAGGTTTTAGTCCGCGTATTATTCAAGAAGCGCCACGCCCTACTGCGACCCTCAATTTAGTGGCTGCCGGTATTGGAATTAGTATTGTGCCCGCTTCAATGCATAACTTTTGGGACCATGAAATCGTCTATCGCGAGTTTGATGATTCGATAAAACTAAATGCGCCTATTTACTTAATTACACGAGAAAATGAAAACTCAGCTAAAGTGTCAAACTTCATTGAACTCATGCAAAAACTATTACCTACAATGACCTAAGTGTAAAAGCTAGGCAATAAAAAATGCCTATATAAAGGCACTTTTTAAAGTCATTTTTAGCAAAAAATAGTTCAAATAAATTTTACGATTTTAAGAGTAATACTTTTTCTTTAACCAAAGCGAAACGGTGACGAGTGAAATTAAAACGGGGACTTCAACCAATGGTCCAATCACTGTGGTAAATGCTACAGGTGATGCTAAACCAAAAGTTGCAATAGCTACAGCTAAAGCCAACTCAAAGTTATTACCTGCCGCGGTAAATGAAATTGCCGCTGTTTGAGGATAATTATTCCCCATCCGTTTACTCATAAAGAAGCTAATAAAGAACATCACTACAAAGTAAATCGTGAGTGGAATCGCAATACGTAATACATCTAAAGGTAAACTCACCACATCGCCACCTTTTAGACTAAACATAGCAACAATGGTAAAGAGTAATGCGATTAAACTTAATGGACTAATTTTTGGTAAAAACTTGGTTTGATACCAATCTAACTCTTTTGATTTAACTAAAATCAAACGAGTTAAAAACCCCATTAAAAATGGAATACCCAAATACACCAAAACAGCATGTGTGATGGTCCAGAAATTGACATCAATCACTTGTCCTGCCACACCAAAATACGGTGGCAAGAAAGTTAAGAACAACCATGCATAGGTACTAAAAAATAAAATCTGAAAAATACTGTTAAAGGCGACCAAAGCTGCAACATATTGGTTGTCACCACAAGCTAAGCCATTCCAGACCAATACCATTGCAATGCAACGTGCCAAGCCTATCAAAATAAGGCCCGTCATATACTCCGGATAGTTATGCAAAAAAACAATCGCAAGGCTAAACATTAAAACTGGAGCAATAATCCAGTTTTGTACCAGCGATAAAGTTAAGGTTTTCTTATCTTTAAATACTTCTGGTAAAGCCGCATAGTCCACTTTTGCCAATGGCGGATACATCATTAAAACCAAACCGATTGCGATTGGAATATTAACGTTATCTACACTTAATTCATTTAAAGACACAGATGCCTGAGGAAAGAAAACTCCAATCGCTAAACCTAAAGCCATTGCTATAAAAATCCATAGCGTCAGGTTTCGATCTAAAAAGGAAAGTCCTTGTTTAGTCATGTTCTACTCGAAGAAAGAATTGATTAATTTTGCTCAATACACACAAATGACTTATGCACTTATGCTAAGAAAATCTGAATTTTAAAGACGGAAATCTAGGAAGATTAATCACAACACGTTGTCGTGATGAAAGACTGATCTTGTTGTTTTACTTTTGTCCCACTCTCGTCATTTTCTATCACCTTTAAAATATCTAAAGCCCAAACAGGTAAATCAGGATTTAAGCTGTAATAGACCCACTGGCCTTTTCTTTCATCCAGTAATACGCCATGAGTTCGTAACAAAGCTAAGTGTCTAGAAATTTTGGGTTGGCTCAACTCAAGCTGTTCGGTTAGCTCACAGACACAAATATTTTGTTTATTTAGAACTAATTTAAGAATATTTAACCGAGTTTGGTCAGATAGACATTTAAAGAAATCGACTTGGTTGATCATATCTTCAACAAAATATATTCGTTATTGCAAATATACGGATATCCATATATAAATGCAATATCTTAATTCATCGATAAATTTGTCATGACTGAGCTAGTGAAGATTTACCATAACCCTGCTTGCGGAACCTCACGCAACACATTGGCGCTTATTCGTCATGCAGGAATTGAACCTATCGTTATTGAATATTTGCAAACACCACCAAGTAAAGATGAACTAATCCAACTCATTAAGGATTCAAACCTAACTGTACGTGAAGCAATTCGTAAAAATATTGATCCCTATAAAGATTTAGAGATAGAACAAGACCATTGGACCGATGAACAGTTAATTGATTTTATGGTGCAATATCCAATTTTAATTAATCGCCCATTTGTAGTTACACAAAAAGGTACTCGACTTTGCCGCCCTTCTGAGATTGTACTGGACATTTTAGATTCACAAAACTTAGGCTATTTTGCAAAACAAGATGGTGAAATCATTATTGATGAGCAAGGCCGTCGTATAAAGTAATTGAAGATACTTATTAATATAAAAAGCTAAATGGCATGGCACCGTTTAGCTTTTTTTGAATGAAACGGATTAAAAATAAGATTTGATAAAAGGAAGCAGTTGCTCTCCTATTACCATGCCTAATAAACCGACTAATGCAACAAGAGGTGGAGCTGGTGACTTAACATTTAAAACATAATATAAGACACCAACAAGCAACCCTACAGCCAAAGATAACAAGTACATTTTCATCGTACATACCTTAAGGAAACAAACTATTTAATGAGGCAGGTCCTATACTGGTTTATTTAAAATGCAAAACACGAGCACCCAAGTGCGCCCCAGAAAGATTTTTTGTCCTTATCATTTACAGGCACGTCAAGCATCCAAGCGTGGCTGTGTCCATGCATACCACAGCTGCTAGTACATGCACACAATGCACTTTGTGACTGTAATGATTGATTGGAAGGTGCATTACGGTTTTCAGATAAGCGCCACTGACCACCGAAGCGTTTTACTGGCGACCATGTTGGAGATGCTGGAGGTAACGGCGGATCGTCTTGCTTAAACTCTGCCCCTGCATATACCACTTTGCCACCTAAAACAGTCAGTACAGACTCAATCCACTGGATATCTTCTGCTTCAACTTTGAAGTAGTCATCTGACAACACAACTAAGTCGGCAAGTTCCCCTGCTGTGAGTGAACCTTTGATATCTTTTTCACCTGAGAACCAAGCCGAACCTTTCGTCCAGAGTTTGAGGGCGGTTTGACGGTCTAATAGATTTTTTTCATCATACAAAGGTAATCCACCTACTGTTTTACCTGTAGTCAGCCAATACAAACACACCCAAGGGTTATAAGAGGCCACACGGGTCGCATCTGTCCCCGCACCCACAGGAACTCCAAGTTCTAACATTTTCTTGACTGGTGGCGTTGCTTGAGCAGCTTCGGCACCATAGCGTTTTACGAAAATCTCACCTTGATATGCCATACGGTGTTGAATGGCGATACCACCGCCCAACGCACCAATACGTTCGATATTACGCTCAGATACAGTTTCGGCATGGTCAATAATAAATCGAGTTGCAAATGGCTGTTTTGAATTGACGCGCTCAAAGACATTGAGCAAACGATTAATACTTTCATCATAGGTTGCATGAATACGGAATGGCCATTTCTTTTCACCCAAGTGCTCTACAATAGCTTCGAGTTCACCTTCCATTTTTTCTGGTAAATCCGGACGTGGCTCATAGAAATCTTCAAAGTCACCCGCTGACCAAGTCAGGTTCTCACCTGCTCCATTCATTCTAAATAATTCATCACCATCACCCGGAAATGTCATTTCTGTCCAGCGACGATAATCATCAAGCTCTTGGCCTGCCTTTTGAGCAAATAGGTTATAAGCAATTCGCACAGTCATTTGATTTTGATCATGTAATTGCTTAATCACATCATAATCTTCAGGGTAGTTTTGACCTCCACCACCTGCATCAATTGCTGAAGTAATACCTAATCGGTTCAGCTCACGCATGAAATGACGAGTCGAATTGACTTGATCTTCAACTGGCAATTTCGGCGCTTTACCTAAAGTCGAATATAAAATCATAGCGGATGGAGTTGCGAGCAACAGACCTGTTGGCTCACCCTTTTCATCTCTTACAATCTTGCCACCCGGTGGGTCTGGTGTGTCTTTGTTAAAGCCTAATACATCAAGGGCAGCTCGGTTCAACATGGCACTAGCGTATAGATGTAAAACGAATACTGGAGTATCTGGCGCAGCTTTATTAATTTCTTCTAAAGTCGGTAAACGCTTTTCGGCAAACTGGAACTCAGTCCAACCACCTACTACACGGACCCATTGTGGAGCAGGCGTATTATCTGCTTGCTCTTTAAGTAAGCGTAGTGCATCTGCAACGGATGGCACACCTTCCCAGCGCAATTCCATATTGTAATTTAGGCCACCACGAATAATATGCAGATGACTGTCATTTAGACCTGGTATAACGCGACGGCGATTTAAGTCTACAACTTTGCTTGTTGGTGTTGCGAGTTTCATAACCTCATCATTTGTACCCGTGCGTACGACTTTACCGTCTGCAATCGCAATTGCTTGTACTTCAGGGTTCTGAGGATCTAGTGTTGTGATTTTACCGTTTATGAGTATGAGGTTTATGTCGGTCATTCTGAACTCCATTCTTGTGAATTATCGTTCTAAAAAATAAAGGCATATCTGTATTAATATCACTTAAATATTGAATACTAGACATGCCTTTACCTAAATCAGTACTGTTTTATTTTGCAGGAACTGGTGCAAGTACTTCGTGTTTTGATGTTGTACGCTCAGGTGCCTTATGTACCATCGTATAAGCATAATCCACACCCATACCATAAGCACCAGAATGTTCACGTACAATCGCCATTACTTGATCGTACGTATCACGATGTGCCCAATCACGCTGCCATTCGAGTAATACTTGTTGCCAAGTTACCGGAACCACACCTGCCTGAATCATGCGCTGCATGGCGTAGTCATGTGCTTCTTTTGATGTACCGCCTGAAGCATCCGCGACCATATAAATCTCATAATCCCCTTCAAGCATCGCACCAAAAGCAAAGGTGTTGTTGCATACCTCAGTCCACAAACCTGAAACAATCACTTTTTTACGATTATTTTTTGCAAGCGAATCACGTACTTTTTGGTCATCCCATGAATTCATTGAAGTACGTTCTAGTAGTGGAGCATCTGGAAATACGTCTAAAAGTTCTGGATAGGTATGACCAGAGAAGCTTTCAGTTTCAACTGTCGTAATCGTGACAGGAATATTGAATGTTTTAGCTGCTTTTGCTAACCCTACAGTATTATTCTTTAATACTTGGCGATCTATTGACTGTACCCCAAAAGCCATTTGCGGCTGATGATCAATAAAAATAACCTGACAATTGGTTGGTGATAGTTGTTCTAAAAGTGATTTATTCACGTCTAAACTCCATTATTCATTATATAAGGCTTTTAAAATTGCCTACTGGTTATTATCAAAACAGATAAAAATGTAAAAACATAGACAGCAAAACAGCTCGAATCTGTATCCTGTATGGATACAATCAAATCAATGATTGCTTTTTAATTTTTATAGTTTAATCATGGATATATATTTTTTAATTTTTAGTTATCCATGGATCGATTAGACTGTATTTCCACTTTTGTAAGTGTCGTAGAACATGGGAATTTTAGTAGCGCAGCTAGAGCACTCGATATTTCTCGTGATTTGGTAGCCAAACGTGTTTGCTACCTCGAAAATGATTTAAAAACAACGCTATTAAATCGAACAACCAGACAAATGAATCTGACCAGTTGTGGGGAAAAATTTTACCAACATTGCAAGGTTATATTGAGTGAATTTGAATGGGCAACTTACGAGATTAGCTATAACCAGCAATATCCTGAAGGCGAACTCAAGCTCAATACGCCCATGTCTTTTAGCAACATTTTCCTTCAACATATCATTTCAGACTTTATTGAGAAATATCCCAGTATTAAAATTGATTTGTTTATGACAGATCAGCTATTAGATGTGAATCAACACAAATTTGATCTGACCATACGCTTAGATGGATCTGCGCCAAGTTTGGCAAATAGTAAAATTTTAAATACCTATCAACGTTATTTATATGCAACACCTGAATATTTCAATCAACATGGATTACCTACTTCTTTAGAAGAACTTAAAGAACATAAGTTTCTAATTTACTATCAAGATAGCCGACATAAAAAATTGATTTTTCAAAAAGATCAGAAAGAAGTGTCTTTTAATTGTTTCCCTGTGATGACGTGTAATAATGGTGAACTATTATTGGATATGTGTTTGAAAGATCACGGTATTGTTTTTCTTCCAGAGTTTATTGCAGAGCCTTATTACAAAGAAGGTAAGTTACAGAAATGTTTGGAAGATTATACCAGTCAGCCACTTCACTTATATGTCACATGGCCAAACCGTAAGATTTTATCGAAAAAAGTAAAACTATTTATTGATTTTTTAACACATCAAATCATTCCCATAAAATAACCAATCTGGGCCTTTTCCACAGGAATTGGCCCAGATTTTTAATTCGTTTGAGGTATTTCGATTTTCTTATTTTTAAATAAATTTAATAAATTTTGCTCGGCAGATACTGTACTGTTTTCTTCAATAAATGTGGTTGCGTAGTGTTCTAAATGTTCTTCCATCAATTGCGTTGCTCGTTTTTCATCGCCTTGTTCAATGGCATCTAAAATTGCACGGTGTTCATCTGCCGAACAATTATTATGTTTTGGAATTTCATATAAGCCAATTAATAACGAAGTCCTCGCAATAAGTGTCTGCAAATAACTGGTCATGATCGAATTTTGATTAGCTTCGACAAGTTTTAGGTGAAATTGACCTGATAGCTTAATCCATTCGGCCCAATTTCCAGCTAAACGCTCATCCGACTCTTGTTCTACCAAAATCCGAAGCTCACTAAAATCTAGGAGATGAGACTTTTGTGCTAGTTTTTTTACAGTGGCGATTTCAAGCATGCTGCGTGCTTCAAAGACTTCTTTTGTTTCATTTGCACTATGTTTTGCGATGAGTGCCCCACGATTGGGCTGAATTTCAATAACCTTATCATGTGCAAGTTTGACGAAAACACGTCTTAACACTCCTCGCGTTACACCAAATGCTTCGCATAAAGGTGCTTCAACTAAACGTGCGCCCGGAGCGAGTTGTCGATTTAAAATAGCATCTACAATTGCGTTATATATATGGTCATCAATTTCATCATTGCTCATTTCTACGGCTTTTTTTGGTGCATTCGATGACATTGATTTCTCCATTTTTATTAATGTTTCCTCTTTTTAGAACTTCATCTATTTTGAATAGTGTAAGTTTAACTTAAGCGTTTGGAAATATTTCTCTCATTTTCACACTATCTATGCTGAGCTGAACAATTCAATATTAAATTTATAAATACCCACTTATATACCTAAATTTATTTGCTTTTTATAAAAATTAGGCACGTCTCAGTTTATAAATCTCTCTCTTTATATTCCCAAATTGTATCAAGCGAAATCACTCATCAATACTCCATCTCAAGTTTGGCATAACTTTTGCTCAATAAATTGTGCACAATCCAAATATCATATTGTGCACAATTTTAATTTCATTCTTTTAGTCAGTATTTCAAGCTGCTGAAGAACGTGCCCGCCCAACATAGGGAAGTGAGTGTTCAAGATGAATAATACCGAAGCGATAATTAAACCTTCTTATGATGCAAAACTAACAAATCAAGACTTAGCTCCTTTAAAAAAGCAAACTTGGGGCGCTTATAATATTTTTGCCTTCTGGATGTCGGATGTTCATAGCGTCGGCGGTTATGTCATGGCTGGAAGCCTTTTTGCACTCGGGCTCAATAGCTGGCAGGTACTTCTATCTTTACTCATCGGCATTGCCATAGTTCAGTTTTTTACAAATCTCATTGCCAAGTCTAGCCAACAAACAGGCACGCCCTATCCTGTGATTTGTCGTGCCACTTTCGGTGTGCTTGGTGCAAATATCCCTGCCGTTATCCGTGGTCTTATTGCTGTCGCATGGTATGGCATACAAACTTATTTAGCCTCCAGTGCCTTTTTATTGGTCATTTTAAAGTTCTTTCCAGACTGGTCAGCCTATGCTGATGTTTCAACTTACGGCTTTCTTGGGCTTTCCTATTTAGGATGGGTTGGCTTTATGCTGCTTTGGTTACTGCAAGCGATTGTTTTCTGGTCTGGCATGGACAGTATTCGTAAATTCATTGACTGGGCGGGTCCGGCTGTCTACGTTGTAATGTTTGCGATGGCAGTCTGGCTGATCTGGAAAGCTGGCTGGCAAAATATTGATTTAAATTTAAGTGGGGTTCAATACGATGGTTTTGCAGTTGTACCAGTCATGATTGGTGCTATTGCGCTCGTTGTCTCATATTTCTCAGGGCCGATGCTGAATTTTGGCGACTTCTCTCGTTATGGTAAAAGCTTTAACGCGATTAAAATGGGGAATTTTCTTGGCTTACCAATTAACTTCTTAGGCTTTTCTTTACTTACTGTAGTGTGTATTGCAGCAACGCTTCCAGTATATGGAAAACTTATAACAGACCCTGTCGAGATGGTTGGAAAACTGGATAACACCTTTGTGGTGATTCTAGGCAGTTTAACCTTAATGATTGCCACCATTGGGATTAATATTATCGCTAACTTTGTTTCACCTGCCTTCGATTTTTCTAATGTTTCACCGAGCAAAATTAGCTGGCGTATGGGTGGAATGATTGCAGCAGTAGGTTCAATTTTCATTACCCCATGGAACCTGTTTAATAACCCTCAAGTGATTCATTACACCATTGATATTTTAGGCGCATTTATCGGTCCACTTTTTGGCGTATTACTAGCCGATTTTTACCTCGTTAAAAAACAAAAAATCGTGGTAGATGATTTATATACTTTAGATACTAAAGGCTTGTATTGGTACAAAAATGGTTATAACCACTCTGCCTTTTATGCCTTAATTCCAGCTTCATTAATTCCTATTCTCTGCGTACTTTTACCACAACTGTCTGGGCTGGCTAATTTCACATGGTTTATTGGGATGGGATTCGGTTTTGTCATTTACCGATTTCTTAACCAACCGCTTGCCCATGCTAAATCAGCAATGACTAAGGTAAAAGTACAATGAAAATTAAAATTATTAATCCTAATACCACCCAAAGCATGACAGACAAAATTGCTGCATCAGCAAAGATAGTCGCAGGTTCTGGTACTCAAATTCTTGCAGTGAGTCCTCAAATGGGCCCTGCAACAATTGAAAGTTATTATGATGAAGCTCTAAGTGCAGTAGGTGTGTTAGAAGAAATACGCCAAGGTGAACAGCTAAATGTAGATGCCTATATTATTGCCTGTTTTGGTGATCCTGCGCTTTATGCTGCTCGTGAAATGACTTCAGCTCCTGTGATTGGGATTGCAGAAGCAGCTATGCGAACTGCAAGTTATGTCAGTACTGGTTTTAGTGTGGTCACAACCTTACAACGCACAGTAAATATGAGCTGGCATCTGGCTCATCGCTATGGTGCTCAACCCTTTTGCAAAAATGTTCGGGCATGTGATATCGCAGTTGAAGAGTTGGAGCTTCCTAACTCAGATGCTTATCGGACCATACGAGATGAGTGCAAAAAAGCACTAGTAGAAGATAAAAGCGATGCAATTGTTTTGGGCTGTGCAGGTATGAGTGATTTGTGCCTAAAACTGCAAAACGAGTTAGGTGTGATCGTTATTGACGGCGTTGCAGCAGCCGTTAAACAAGCTGAAATGTTAGTTCAGTTAAATTTAAAAACCAGCAAAGTCGGCGATTGGGCCTCACCTCCCGTGAAAAATTACACTGGCATATTGTCAGGATTTGGAATGCACTAAGCGTTATTGTTTCAATTCCAACTCAAAACGCTGCGTTGGAATTGAAACAGCTCAAAATCAAAGAATTAAACTTCGGCTAACTCTGGCTGTTGTTCATTTTTATAAAATGGCACATCACCGTTAATAGTTGCGCGGTGCATGATGCGATGAGCATCTCCGTAATCAAATAATGCTTTATGTTGTGTGCAACGGTTATCCCAAATCGCGACATCACCATCTTGCCACTTCCAACGCAAATGAAATTGCTCTTGGGTCGCATGTTCAAACAAGAAATTAAGTAATTGCTCACTTTCTTGTTCAGGTAACTCATTAATTCGAGTTGTAAAACCCTCACTTACAAATAACAAAGGCTCACCAGTGACCGGATGAGTACGCACCACTGGGTGAACCACTGGCGGATTACGCTTAAAGGTTTGCAACAGCTTTTCACGCTCTTCTTCGTTATGGGCAAAACGCTCAAGCGGAAAAGACTGACGAATATCGTGGGTTGCAGTTAAGCCACGTAGTTTTTGCTGTAACTCAAACGGAAGCCCTTTAAAAGCTGCTGTGTTGCTCGACCATAATGTATCTCCGCCTACAGGTGGAATTTTAATAGCTTGCAACACACAACCTAAAGGTGGAGTTTTACTAAAAGTCACATCTGTGTGCCAAAGTTCATTGTCACGCAAATCTTGTTTCCAACTGTCGAGCACCATCACCTCAGGTACATCTTCAATTGAAGGATAAATCGGGTGCACATGTAAGCTACCAAAACTACGTGCCAAGTCTGCTTGTGCTTGTGGTGCTAATTGTTGCTTTCGAAAAAAAATGACCTGATGATCAAGCAAAGCCTGCTGGATTTGTTGCGTTGTCTGTTCATTTAACGCATTCAAATCAATATCGTGAATAATTGCGCCAATGGTAGGCTTGATCACTTCAATATTTAAGTTTGCTACTACTGTATTCATCTTCTTTACTACAACTGCTGACCATACCAAGGAGAAAACTGTTTTTGTAACCAACGTAAAAACAGCTCAAAACTAACTGCGACAATCGCAATCACAATAATGCCCAGAATCACCGTATCGGTAATTAAGAACTGTGCTGCCGATTGCACCATAAAACCAATACCACGGTCCGCTGCAACCAACTCTGCTGCAACTAATGTTGACCAGCCCACCCCAAGACCAATACGAATGCCGGTAATAATATGAGGCAAAGCGGTTGGTAAAATGACATGCCAAAAGACTTGTGACTGACTTGCCCCTAATGACAATGCCGCACGTTCACGATTTAGCTGATGGCTTAAAACACCATGTGCACTACTAATGATGACAGGCGCCAAAATCGAGAAGAAAATCAAAAGTACTTTTGTGGTTTCGCCAATACCGAACCAAATTACAAGTAACGGCAAATACGCTAACGGCGGAATTGGACGTAATAATTCAACTAAAGGATCTAGAACAGCGCGAACCCATTTGTTCAGGCCCATCCATAAGCCCAATGGTACGCCAATCACCACGGCAGCAATCAAAGCCAAAAACACACGCGAGATACTAGCGGCCAAGTGTTGCCACAAAGTAGCCTTCATAAAGCCTTCTTGGCTGACCGATATAAATTTTTGCCAGACTGCCTGTGGACTCGGTAAAAACAGTTCAGGTACAACATGCAAAGCAGTAATGAGGAACCAGAGTGCAACTACACTTCCCACACTGATTATGCTGACCGCCAAAGTACGATGCTTCTCAAAAAATAACGATAGAAATGAAGCATTTTCTGTTTGCACATTTAACTCAGGTTTAAGCTCTGCTTTGTCATATTCATAGACGTTATCTTTAGTGTTCACGTAGGTAACGCCTCCTTACCGCTTTGTTTTTGTGCCCTTAAACTTTCAAATAGCTGTTCTCTGAGCTGAATAAATTGAGAATCCGATTTAATTGAGCGAATAGACTCACCCTGACGGTACCGTTGGGCAAAATCGAGGTGTAGAGTTTCTACAATCTTGCCTGGATGCGCTGTCATTAGTACCAGCTGATTGCTGAGTAATAATGCTTCTTCAATGTCATGAGTAATCAAAAAGAAGCTTTTATTTTGTTGAATCCATAAATCGAGCACTAACTGCTGCATGTTTTCACGCGTAAAAGCATCTAATGCGGCAAAAGGTTCATCTAATAAAATAAACGGCGCGTGACTGATCAAAGCTCTGGCAATACCAACACGTTGTTTCATACCACCGGAAAGTTCCCAGATATTGGCTTTTTCAACGTGACTTAAACCCACAATTTTTAAAATTGCACTCACTTGTTTCTCAATCTCTGCACGCTTTAAACCTTTTAACTGCAAAGCGAAGCCAACATTATCTGCAACATTCAACCAAGGAAGTAAGGCGTGATCTTGAAATACAACAGCACGAGTTACATCTGGTCCAGTTACGACTTCATGATTTACAAGCACATCACCAGAACTCGGCTTTTGAAACCCTGCCAAGATATTAAGCAAAGTTGTTTTGCCACAACCCGACTCACCTAAAATCACGGTTAAAGAACCTTCTTCAATGGTTAGGTTAATGTCTTGTAAAACTGGCTTTTGCTGTTTAGGAAAAGTCAGATGAATATGTTTGGCTTCAAGTACACTCATGACAACTCCTTAAGGCTGCAAAAATGAAGAATTCACATTGCCTTTATAATCGGCTTTAAGTTGATCGACTTTGCCCTGACCTTTTAAGAATTTCGCTGTATCAAAAATATTTTGCGCAAATTCACCATCTAACGTTTGTTTTTGCTGAGCGTGGTCAAGGTAAATATTTCCACTTAATAAAAGCGGGATATCTTTTGCATCGGAACCTGTGAGCTGCGCAATTTTTTGCACGTTATCAGCATCTTTAACGTAAGCGGCTGGGTCTTGGTTATATTTTTCGAGTTGCTCAAGTGTGGTTTGGACAAAAGCTTTCAAAAAGTCAGGATTTTTCTCTGCAAAGTCTTTACGTACAACCCATAAGTCATAAGTTGGAGCACCCCATTCACCGACTTGTTTTGAGTCGGTTAAAACCGTACCAGATGCTTTGGCTTTACTTAAAGCAGGTTCCCACACATAGGCAGCATCAATATCACCACGTTCCCAAGCAGCTGAAATTTCAGGTGGACGCAAGTTAATAATTTTTACTTTGTCTTCTGGAATGTTCCAATGTTTAAGTGCAGACAAAAGGCTGTAATGGGTTGTCGAAACAAACGGTACAGCAATGGTTTTGCCAATTAAATCTTGAGGAGTTTTAATGCCTGATTTATTACTCACCACGAGTGCTTCAGATGCACCAAGTTTTGAAGTAATTAAGAATACTTCAATCGGTAAATTACGGCTTGCCGCGGCAGCAAGTGGGCTTGAACCAATATTACCAAGTACCACATCACCTGAAGCAAGCGCATTGACAACATCTGAACCCGCATCAAATTTTTTCCATTGAATAGTACGTTGACTATGTTTTTCATAGTCTCCATTCGCCTGTGCAACTTTGCTTGGGTCAACCCCAGTTTGATAAGCAATCACGACAGGTTTGTTGTCACGAACTGAAGCACTTGTATTATTGTCTTTTTTATTTTGCCATACGATAAATGCAACAATTGCGACTATAACAATTGCCGTGATAATCAACGGTTTGGTCTTCGTGCTCATAATTTCATGATCTTTCAATAATATAAGCTCATGGTATGCAGCTGGCCTTATAATGAAAAATAAAAAAATATGAGTTGCTTATCTGGTTTTTATAAATAACTTTTCTTCATAAGTTTTTATCTTTTGGTAAAAAGCAAATTTCAAGCAAACTTACAGATTAGTGGTAAAATTAAATTACTTATATATCAATAATTAAAAACGATATTCCCAAATCATATGATTAGAAGACCCTGACATCCCCCTTTTAATTATTTTATCCTACTCATATTTCATCATTTTTATTTTTGTCTCTATACCCAGAGTTTTGCATCTAATTAATTTTCGAGATTTTTTATAACGCACAGATTTTTATTATCTTTTTATCTTAAAA
This sequence comes from Acinetobacter sp. 148, assembly GCF_031196675.1. Lineage (NCBI taxonomy): Bacteria > Pseudomonadati > Pseudomonadota > Gammaproteobacteria > Moraxellales > Moraxellaceae > Acinetobacter > Acinetobacter sp. 148. Next base: position 298,005 of record NZ_JAVIMT010000085.1, read on the forward strand.
CTTCTGCAAATATTGAGATTTGGACAAATCTTTTTCTGGTTTATACATGACGCAAATTTAATTTTTATTTTTAAGAGGAGAAAAATTCTTTTGTTTAAGCATTCTCAAATTTTGACAAAAACATTAATTACAACGTCTTTGCTTACATTCAGCCTCTCAAGTCATGCAGCGCTTACCTTTGGCAATGCTGAAGAAGGTGAACTTAAAGTAAGTGGTACTGTTCGGGCTAAATATATTTATGATTTTGACTCTGATCCCACTACCAGTAAATTTTCTTTTAATGACGCGGTCTTATGGTTAGATTACAACTCCCCGAAATGGATTGGCCGCCTAGATTATCGGGTTTATGAATATTATGGACGTTTAGGCGATGCCAATTGGCTCACCGATGCATGGATGGGTTATAAAATTAATGACAACAGTAAAATTATTGCTGGCTTAAACCCCGTTCCTTTTGGCTTGGGCCGCTTTTGGGGAAATACTTATTATTTAGGTATTGCGAATAGTGCTGGTTGGGAAGATGTACACAACCTTGGGGTGAAATATGATTTCAATGATGGAATCAATGAAGCACAACTCGCCTTTTATCCTACCGATGGTGGCACTTATAGAGGTAAAAGCAAAGACTCGAGTCGATTTAGTATCAACCCTGTCAATGCAGATGACTCTGTACCGCAAGGCACTAATACCAAAGAAAAGAACTCGATTGTAGTTCGTGGTGCTCATACCTTTAAGAACGTATTAGGCCAAGAAAATTTCTCTACCCAACTGGGTGCTTCTGCATGGTATTCCACCATTGAAAATAAGCGTTCAGGACAAGATGGCGATCGCCAAGTTTATTCGGTTTTTAGCAATACCAATTATAATCAATGGAATTTACAGCTTTTGGCTGGTTATCAAGACATTGATAATGCCGACACCCAATATAAAAATCATCTGACTTTGGGCGGTTTCGATTATTCATTTAACTCGGCAACCAAAGGTCAGATTTATTCAGCCGAACTGAGCTATTTATTTCCTCAGCAGTTTGGCCCAATTACCTCTGTTCGTCCGTACTTGAACTATAGTTCTTATCGAAAAGAGCAAGATGGCTTCAAAGACTCCACCCGTTTTATTCCCGGCATTGCGTTTAACTATCAAAAATTGACAGTACAAGCGGAGTTGCTGATGGGTAAACACGATCCATATCTAGGAGACAGTGAAGGCCTTGCGGCTGGTGGAAGCAATGATAAATGGAATAAAAAAGCATTTGTGATTTTTGCTTATTACTTCTAATTCTAAAAATAAAGGCCAACATCTGTTGGCCTTTATTTTTATCTAGATATTTATTTTTACTCTAGTCGATTACTGGTGAATTATTGAGAGGAAGTTCTGTTTTATCTTCATCAATAACATCAACATCTTGGGCGGTAGGCTCAAACTTAATTAGTAGTCCAATCACAATTAAAGGAATAAACGCAAAGATAGAAATAATCAGATAAACATCGGTTTTATATCCCGCCATCCAGATCGGTAAAACAAACAAAGCAATCGCTTGAGCAACACCTGTTACCGCACGGTTAAAGCCAACCCCAACGCCACGAATCGAAGCTGGATAAGCCATAGTTGGATAAACCATCATTTGTGCCCCTGGTCCAAAGCCTTCGGCAAAAAGCCACAAACCGAGCATACCAATTGCGGTGTAGAGTAAAAAGCTATTACCGGGTTCACCAATGAATGCCAAAGCAATCAGGGCAATAAACTGGAGTAAAAAGCCTGTAAGCAATACATGACGAGATTTAAATCTGCTGGCAACAAATACCCCTAACAACCCACCCGTAAATGCAAATAGTAAATTAAGTCCAAGCGTGGTGGTAATGGTCGTCAAGACATCGGTATGAAAGAAACGCGTTAAAATAGAAGGTAAAAAGAAAGCAATGGTCGTGTACTGAAATGCCACCGAAATATGAATCACAATGGCCACAATAGTTCTTGGCAAATAGGTTTTATTAAATAAAACTGTAAAACCCTCGCGCTTTTTCTTTTCAGCAGTTCTTTCTACTTTTTCAACTGTAGCGACTGCATGAATTGCATAGGATTCTTGTAGAACTTGAGCTGCACCTTTTAAATCGCCTTGGTTTGCAAGCCAGATTGGTGACTCAGTTAAATATTTACCGCGAATAAAAATAATGAGTAACGCTGGCACTGCTCCAAAAATTAAAGATGCTCGCCATAACCAGTTGCTATGCTCTGGTGGTAAAAGAAAATAAAGCGCCAGAACTAGGCCAAAACACACCGAAGAAGCGGCATACCACATTGGGCACCATGCGGCTAAACGCGCTGCCTTGTTGCTACTACCGTTAAATTTGGAAAACTCAGATAAGTATGACATTGCGACAGGCAAATCAATACCAACACTAATTCCCATAATGAATCTTGCTAAAATCAAAACCCAAACATTTGGTGCAAAGCCCGCGACAATTGCAGCAATAACAAACAGCACCATGTCCGCCATGAAGACCCGATAACGGCCGATTTTATCTGTCAGCCAACCACCAATCAGGTTACCCACAATGGTTCCGCAGACAATTGCTGAAGCCACCACACCAGTCATGACAGGGCTTAAAGAAAACTCTGAGATGACTTGCTCAATACCGAAAGAGAGCGTTGTTAGATCATAGGCATCAATAAATACTCCAATCAGTGCCAACCAAATAACTTTATTCGATTTACCCTTCCCTGCAAATTTGGAAATTAATTGTGAAACATCATCGGGAGATTTAATTTCATAACGGTGGTTATGATCGAGTTCTTGTGTGCTCACTTAATAATTCCTGTATTTTAATCACAGAAACAAAATAATGATTATTCACACCATACAAAAACAAATTAATCTGATGTTTTAATCTAAATTATAGAATTATCTTTTCATTATTAACTCAGCAGTAAAATCGATATAAAAAGAAAAAATTAAAGCTGGCATTAACCAGCTATTTATTTAAAGACTTTCCAAAATATTTAACTCGCCTCAGCAAGTTTTAACTCTTTTAGATTACGATATTTTGCACCTCGGTGATTTTCAGGCAAATATGGCCCAGCACCAAATAATTTTTCTCTTAAAGTTCCTTGTGCATATGAAGTTTGATAAACCCCTCGTTTTTGCAACTCCGGCACAATAAATTCGACCACATCAGCAAAGGTTTGATGCGCCAAAATATAGGCAAGGTTAAAGCCATCGACATCGGTATCTTCAACCCATTGCTCTAGAGCATCCGAAACGGTTTCTGCAGATCCCACCAATACTGGTCCATTACCACCTAAACTGTTCCAGTTTGCAATTTCTTCAATGGTCCAGACACGTTCTGGATCTGCATTTACATAAGAGTCTAATAAAGATTGAATCGCGTTGGTTTGAATATATTCAACTTTATCGGTGGGTTGATATTGTGAAAAATCGACACCAGACCAGCCAGACAGCAATGTTAATGCCCCATCGTAGCTTCCATAGCTTTGATATTCTTTAAACTTAGCCTGTGCTTTTGCATCGGTTTCATCAGTGACAATCGACAAAAGTGCATAAATTTTAACTGAGTACGGATCGCGGCCTTCTTGAGCCAATTTTTGGCGAATGCCCTGCACCACTTTTTTAGTGGCAATTTTAGACGGCGCTGCGATGAATACGCACTCGGCATTTTGACTGGCAAACTTCTGCCCGCGTGAAGATGCGCCTGCTTGATAAAGTACTGGCGTTCGCTGCGGTGATGGCTCACAAATATGGATGCCCGGTACAGTAAAGTATTTACCTTCGTGCTGAATCGGATGCACTTTTTTATGGTCAGCAAAGATACCATTTTCGCGGTCACGAAGTACCGAACCTTCTTCCCAAGAACCTTCCCAAAGTTTGTAAAGGACTTCTAAATACTCATCAGCAATATCATAACGATTGTCATGATTAACCTGAGTTTTTAGGCCCAAGTTTTTCGAACCACTTTCCAAATAAGACGTCACGATATTCCAACCGACTCGCCCTTTGGTTAAATGGTCTAGCGTGCTAATACGTCTAGCAAAAGGATAAGGATGTTCAAAGGAAATAGAAGTCGTGACACCAAAACCCAAGTGCTTTGTGACGGCTGCCATCGCTGGCACAATCTGTAGCGGATCATTGACTGGAACTTGTACTGCACCTGTTAAAGCATGTTCAGCACTTTGATGATAAACGTCATAAATACCAAGCACATCTGCAATAAAAATACCGTCAAAAAAACCACGCTCAAGAATTTGCGCTAAATCTGTCCAATATTCTAAATCTTTATATTCAACAGATCGATCTTGAGGATGCCGCCATAATCCAGGAGATTGGTGGGCAATACAATTCATTTCAAAAGCATTAAAACTAATTCTCTTAGTCATAAAATATCAACCAGCATTTTATTTAATTTTTATACTAAAGCAATTTTTATATTTTCTTTATAATATATACCCCAAACAAAATATGATTTTATTCTAATAGTTTTTTTATAATTTATTTTAAGAAATAAAAATAATATTAAGCCACTCAAAATAGCAGCTTAATATCTAAAACTATAATTTATTGTTTAGCAACTTCACCAATTCGCCATTGATAAGGTGGTAATGTTCCGTTCACACTAAAATCACCTACAATTCGATTTTTAAATACTCTTGGGTTATGTGAAGATAAAGTTCTTACATTACGCCAATATCGATCTAGACCTAAATCTTTGTCTGTTGCAGAAGCACCTAAAGCGTCAAATAAAATCGTGGAAGCATTTAAAATTAGATCGGTAATGACCGTTTGAGACTGCGCACTTTCAAGCTCGGCAAGTGCATTTTGTTCTTCTTCAAGCTGCTCATTATTTTGAAATGCAGCCAAGTAAGCACGCTGTAAGCTTTGTGCAACTTTTTCAACAATCGCTCCTGCACTATAAGCCGCACCACGAATTTGTCCTACTACTTGTAAAATTTGCGGATCCTGTTTTACAAACTGGGAATTCGCATGCGTGTAGTTTCGGGTACGTTTAGCAACAGCTTGAGAAACATCATAGGTTGCAGCACGCCCTAGACCTGTAATGATTGCCAGTTGGACCAGTTGATAGTAAGCCGCTGAATATTTAAAACGGTCATCGTCAGGTAAAATTTCAGCTTCATCAACCAATACATCGTGGAAATATGCCGTACCACTTGCGGTGAGTTGCTGTCCAAAGCCATTCCAGTCATCGACAATTTCGACACCTTCATCTTCACGGCGAACAACAACTGAGCCAGACTCTCCTTTTAAATCTGTTACCCCAACATCCACCCAGTCTGCATATAGGCTCCCTGTGGTGTAGTATTTTTTGCCTTTAACGCGAATTTTTCCATCACTGTCTCGATATAAGTGAGTTTCAAACTGATCGATTGACTCTTTCCCACCTTCAGACCATGCACTACCCACTGTTTCGCCATTGGCAATTCGGTTAAGCCAACGCTGCTGGAATGTCTTATCTTTACTTACCAAGACATCTTCTGTAAAACCAAAATGCACACGCAAAGCTTGCGGTAAGTTTGAGTCGGCCTCTGCAAGTTCAATGAGCAATGCAAATAGTTCAGGAATGGTTGCATCAAAGCCCCCATGAGTTTTTGGAAGTCGTAACCGTGTAAAGCCAATATCTTTGAGCCACTGAAGTTGCTCATACGGCAAAATATGCTGCTGCTCACGGATTAAAGCCCCTTCTTTAATACGGGCAAAAGTCGGTCTGAAGTTACTTGCCAATTCATCATACCGTTCAGAAGGTCCTTCACCCCATACCCGCGAAATGATTGAAGCATGACTTAGTGCAGCGTGAGTTAATGAACCGAGATGATGCTCAAAATTTAAATTTGTCATGTAAGTAAAACCAATATTGCTTTGCTTTTACCATAAAATATTTATTTCACATGAAAACGATTATTTTTTTATAACAGTATTCAATCTTGATATAACACCAACCAAAAGCATGGCATTGCTAAGCAATTTGTTTTTTGTGAAGACTATGCTGACTTTGCAATAAGGTTTGCATATATTCTGAATAGACAGAAAGTTTTTCGAAAATATGCTCTGAGTAAAACATGTCATCAATTAAGTGTGTCATTTGACTGGCAGTAAAGATATCGCATAGGCAGACTAGTGCTGCATTCATTTGAGCAAACAGAGCACATAACTGTACATACGCTTCATCTTTATTTTTAAATAATAATTTACGCATATCCAACTGATCCAAGTCTTTTAGACCCTCATCTTTTACGACTTTTACCCAATGAATTTTTATTTTTAAGAACTGTTCAAGTTGCTTTAACGCTTCTAAATCAAGCTCTAAATGGGTTATTAAAAAGACTGTAGAGATATCACTTCGACACAATGCTTTGATTAAATTTAAATAAATAAAGTCAGTCTCTCCCATCTCCATTAATTCTAAATCTAGATATATTTTTAGGCTTTCTAAAACTTCGTCTACCTTAAATACGGCCTTCTTGTCAGCTTGATAGTATTTATTAAGGATAGTTAGCACAAGTGGAGTCGCCGGGGTTGTATAAATGGCTGCTTTGTTTAAGTTCGCAAAAATAAATGGCGAGAATAGATAAGCCAAACTGCTTTGCTGTGGCTCAATGTGAGACTGAATTAAATACACGGTTTGAGTTTTAGAAAAATCCCTGAGTACTTTCGCTCTAAGTAAGGTTGCTTCAAGGTTCACATAAATCTGTTCCAACTGATCTATTACCAAGGTGGAAATAGACTGATTTTTAATAATTTTATGAATAATGTTCAGTTGAGAAGTGATAAACATTTTTTAACATCCAAGCTATTTTAGAAGCGTTACACTTACACTTAGGTCTTTAAGAAACACGCAACAACCAGACCCTACACAAAACAACAATGGAATAGAAAAGAAGAACACTATCATGTACTTATATAAAATCTAAAACAGCGTTCACATTATGTCTTGAAAGTTGATTTAGGTTGGCGGTAAATCCTGTTCATTTTTATTTTGAACTTTAGAGGACTGGATATATAGCTACAGATGATTGAAAAAAAACTATAGCACGCTATCAAAACACGGTTTAACTGTTATAGTTTTATAAAAAATTTCTGTATCTACATATACAAATACAGTGAGTGCATGATTAAGAAAACTTCTTAAGGTAGGTAGTTTTCATGAAACGATCTATTGCATATCGCCAGATATTTCATCAATGTTTCAATGCAACATGTATTTTTACAAATGCAACATCAAGCCTAAACTTTGTTAACAGATTGAGAACAATCAATCGTTCTATTCTCTTGAAATATCAAGCAATTATGTTGCTTTACCCTGTTGGCACTTTACTTGCTAAGAACATTTATCACAGAAGTAAGCCTAATTGCCAAAGTACTTTTTTGCCTGAAATTAAGTATTTAAATCATTTAATCATCATCAGCTAGTTCACAGGGGGAAAGTTTATGAGCCTCGGTCTAACCGCTTTAGAATTAGCACGAATACAATTTGCTTTTACAGTATCCTTCCATATTATTTTTCCGGCCACCTCTATTGGACTTGCCTGTTTTTTGGCAGTTTTGGAATGGAAATGGTTAAGAACGCAAAACCCTATTTATAAAGATCTATTTAAATACTGGATTAAGATCTTTGCCGTTGCGTTTGGTATGGGAGTTGTTTCCGGTGTCGTGATGAGTTACCAGTTTGGTACCAACTGGAGTGAGTTTTCACGAGTAGCAGGAAGCATTACTGGTCCTTTACTTACCTATGAAGTCTTGAGTGCCTTCTTCTTAGAAGCGGGTTTCTTAGGAATCATGCTATTTGGTTGGGGCCGTGTTGGTCCTAGAGCCCATTTCTTTGCAACGCTTATGGTTGCCATCGGAACATGTATTTCCATGTTCTGGATTTTATCGTCCAATAGCTGGATGCAAACGCCGCAAGGTTTTGCCATCGAAAATGGCATTATTGTGCCAAAAGACTGGCTAGCTATTGTCTTCAACCCGTCCTTCCCTTACCGCTTTGCACATATGGGTGCTGCTGCCTTCTTGGTTTCATCTTTATTGGTAGTGGGGACATCTGCTTGGCACTTGGTGAAAGGCCGTCGTGATGAATTGGTGAAAAAATCATTCTCGATGGGTTTATGGATGGTGCTTGTGACTTCTTGTTTACAAGTGGTGATTGGTGATAACCACGGTTTAAATACTCGTGAGCATCAGCCTGCCAAACTTGCTGCAATGGAAGGTCACTGGGAAACCAATCATAACGAGCCTATGCCGCTACTGTTATTTGCCATTCCGGATATGAAAGAAGAACGAAATCACTTTGAAGTGGGCGTTCCATATTTGGGTAGCTTAATTTTGACTCACAGTTTAGATGGGCAAGTGACTGGCTTAAAAGAATTCGCACCTGAAGACCGTCCAAACTCGACCATTATTTTCTGGAGTTTCCGTGTCATGGTGGGTCTTGGCGTCCTTATGGTCACCTTATCACTCATTGCTCTTTGGTTACGTAAAAGAGGAAAACTGTATGAAACATCATGGTTTCATAAATTTGCTGTAGTGATGGGGCCTGCAGGTTATGTGGCAATGCTGGCTGGGTGGATCACTACCGAAGTAGGCCGTCAACCTTGGGTGGTATATGGCATTATGCGAACCAAAGATGGTTTATCGCATACTGTTTCGGCAGATCAGGTGGGTCTAAGTCTCTTTATTTTTGTGGTGGTGTATACCATCGTTTTTGGTAGTGGAATTTACTACACCTTAAAACTCATTAATAAAGGCCCTGTATTTATCGACACGCCAAATATGGAAGCAGGCGGCGTAGGACACTTTAAAACACCGATGCGTCCACTTAGTGCAGTTGATGAAAATATTGACAGCAAACAAAACTCTAGGGAGAACCGTCATGATTGATCTTTCTTTAATATGGGTCGGTATTATCGGTTTAGGTGTTTTAATTTATGTGGTCATGGATGGCTTTGACTTAGGAATCGGAATTATGTTCCCGTTCATTAAGAATAGCCAAGAACGTGACGTGATGATGAATACCGTCGCTCCTGTCTGGGATGGTAATGAAACCTGGATGGTACTTGGGGGTGCTGGCCTGTATGCAGCCTTCCCGCTAGTCTATTCAACGGTTTTATCTGCGCTCTACCTACCTATTATTTTCATGGTAATTGCCTTAATTTTCCGTGGGGTTGCTTTTGAATTCCGTTTTAAAGCTCATCGGACCAAACACCTTTGGGACTTAGCTTTTATTTGGGGTTCGGTTTTAACGAGCTTCCTCCAAGGGATTATTTTAGGGGCCTATATTCAAGGGATTAAAACCGAAAACGGTATTTTTGCCGGTGGCCCTTTTGACTGGCTTACTGCATTCTCCATTTTCACAGGTATTGGTGTAGTTGCCATGTATGCCACTTTAGGCTGTGGTTGGCTCATTTTAAAAACTGAAAAAGGCTTGCAGCAACGTATGTATGAGCTGATGCCAAAGTTAATTATTGCGCTGCTCATTATCTTTGGTGCCGTCAGTTTATATACGCCGTTAACACACCCCGAAATTGCAGATCGCTGGTTCTCTTTACCAAATCTGTTTTATTTTAGTCCAGTGCCTATTTTGGTCTTACTATTTGTTGGCCTGATTTTATCGGCATGTAAAAAACAGCAAGACCACAAACCATTTATATATACCTTGGCATTGGTCTTCCTTGCCTTTACTGGTTTTGTGATTAGTTTGTGGCCAAATATCATTCCACCATCAGTTACGATTTGGCAAGCGGCAGCGCCTCATTCCAGCCAAATGTTTGCTTTAGTGGGTGCGCTTATTTTGATTCCAATCATTATTACTTACACCATTGTGTCTTACTGGGTATTCCGTGACAAAGTTCGTGTAGGTGATGAAGGTTATCATTAAGGTACAGGGGTGTTATGAAAAAGTCGTCAGTTAAACTCAGTCAAACCCAATGGTTTATTCTGTTATGGCTTGGTGGTTTTTTAGCCTTAGCTGTGATTGCGGGTTTGTTTAAAGTGATATTGATTTATGCTGCCCCTTACTTAAAGTAAACCCATCCTTATAAACAAATGCCGTTTGTAGATTCTGCAAGCGGCATTTATTATTGGTTCAGTGCATCTTTTATTTTGTTATTTCGTGCAGCCCATACATGTATAAATCAGAACAACTCGCCCATAGCATTCGCCAACTTATTGAAAGCGGCACTTTAAATGCACATGAGAAATTACCTTCATTAAGAGATCAGGTCCAACGTTCTGGTTTTAGTTTAATGACTGTGATGAATGCTTATCAGGAGCTTGAATCACAAGGTCTGATCTATTCAAAGGAAAAGTCTGGCTATTTTGTTGCCGAGCAAATTGCACTAAAACCACTGGAACAATATTCGGTCGTTTCACTTAATTCTAAAATTGAAATTAATTCTTTAGTTTTTAAATATCTTAAATCGATTCAACATGAGTCTGTTGTGCCTTTTGGTTCAGCTTTTCCTGATAGTCAACTTTTAGCTGCTCCCAAACTTATTCAAATTATGGGGCAACTTGCACGGCAAAGACAAAGCTATGACCAGACAGCAAGCCTACCTCCCGGTAATTTAGCGTTAAGAAAACTGATTGCTCAGCGCTATTGTATGCAAGGTATACAGACCGATCCAGATGACATTGTCATTACATCCGGAGGATTAGATGCGCTCAATCTTTCTTTACAAGCAGTTGCTAAACCGGGTGACTATATTCTATTGCAACAAACCGTGTTTTACGGTGCTTGGCAGGCTGCTGAACGTTTAGGGCTTAAGGTCATTACCATTCCCGAACATCCACAACATGGTTTTGACCTAGAGGCTTTTGAACAGGTTATTCATACATATCCAATTAAAGTATGTTGGCTCATGTTAAACAGCCACAACCCGATTGGGTTTACGGTCAGTGATGAGATTAAATATAAAATTGCCAAACTGCTTCATGAACACCAAATTTACTTAATTGAAGATGATGTGTATGAAGAGCTTTATTATGGCGGGCAAAAACCACTTTCGATGAAGTACTTTGACCAACAAAATCTGGTACTGCACTGCTCTTCATTTTCTAAAACTTTAGGGGCTGGTTTTCGGGTAGGTTGGGTCTATGCGGGTAAATTTTCGGACCATATCCAACACTTGCAGCTCATGAGTACTATTTCAGTGAATGCACTTATCCAAAATGCCTTGGTTGAGTTCTTGTCTCATCATCATTATGAAAAGCATTTGCGCACACTTAGACTTTCACTTGAACGTTATAAAAAGCACTTTTACCACTATTTGAAGCAACATCTGCCCGCGACCTGCGAAATTTATTATTACCCAAGCGGTTATTTTCTATGGGTTAAATTGCCTCATAAACTCGATAGCATGCAAATTTATGAAGAACTCATCCAACAAGATATTGGTGTTGCGCCAAGCCCACTCTTTAATGTCTTACCCGCACAGCAGCATTATTTAAGAATCAATTGTTCTTTTGAGTGGAACGAAAAAATTCAAGCTGCTTTAGATCAAGTCATCAAAACTATTCAAGAAAGGGTCGAAGCATGCCTGTAAAGTGATGCTTCGACCTAAGCACAATTTTAAAGTATTTAATTTATGATAGTTTCATCTTAAAGCGCGATTTTAAGGGTAAGAATATCTGGATGTTAATATGGAAATAGATGAAGAACTGACTCTTAAAAAAATACAGATTTTTTTGGCCTTTATGCGCTGTGGCAACTTGTCTAAAACCGCGGCAGAAATGCAACTGAGTAATGTCAGTGTTCATAAAGCACTACACTCTTTAGAAAGCGCTTTACGTTGTCCTCTTTTTAAAAATGAAGGCCGTAACCTCATTCCTTTAAAAAGTGCTTATGTATTTGAAGAACGGGCGCAAAAAATCGTACAAGACATTTTTATTACCGTAAATAAAACCAGAGAAGCCGCTGGCTTTGCAGCCAAGGTTTTACATTTAGGGTCTCTTTATTCTTTGACTGTAAATACGATTCCAAATGTGATTAGCGGTCTCAAACTCAGACGTAGTGAGCTTGATATACAACTGTTGCTGAGTTCAAATCAGGATTTGGTGAAAAAGCTCAAAGCAACTGAGCTGGATGCAATCATTGTAGCTTTAAATGAAACCACTCAAGATGATGAGTTTGAAATTTTGCCGATGTTTTCAGATGATATCTTTCTGGCCGTCAACAAAGATTCTAAATATGCCGAGTTTAAAGATATTGATTTAAGCCTTTTAAAAGAAGAAACTTTTTTAACTTTAACCAAGGGTTTTGCCACTCATAACGACAGCGATATTATTTTTAAAAAAGCAGGCTTTTCGCCTAAAGTTGCTTTACAAGTCAATGATATCTTTACCCTAATTAGTATGGTTAGCTCAGGCGTAGGTTTTGCACTATTACCTGGCCGTATTTCTGCGGTTTATGAAAGTTCAGTTAAACTTATTCCACTAAAACAGCAATATCATATGCAGCAAGAAATTGGTCTGGTCTTTTTAAAAAGTAAAGAACGCGACCCAAACTTACTTGCTCTGATTGCTGAATGTCGTATGTTTGCCTCTAATTTCAAAAATAAAAAAGACCGTTGCTAATAACAACGGTCTTTTGAGCTAGGTATTAAATTAATTATTAACCTACTAAAGCTTTAACCGCGAAGAACAAAACGGTAGGTCCCATCAAACAACCAAGGCCCGTATGAAAAGTTGCCGTAAGTGCACCGTAAGGCACTAAACGGCGATCAGTCGCTGCCAGACCAGCTGACACGCCACTTACCGTTCCTGCCAAACCACCAAAAATCATGGCAGAACGTGGATTGTCTAATCCCATAAATTTCGCAGTGAGTGGTGTTGAAACCATTACACAGATTGCTTTCACCAGCCCCGTTGCAATTGAAAGCGCCATAACCTCAGAGCTCGCACCAATGGCCGCACCCGTCACTGGCCCCACAATATAGGTTACTGCACCTGAGCCAATTGTGGTAATACTTACCGCATCACGATAGCCAAAAATCCACGCAAATATACAACCGACAATAAATGGCAAAATGGTCCCAAGAAATAAAGAGAAGGCACCAATAAATCCGGCTTTTTTGGCCTCAGTCGCTTGTACTTCAAATGCTGTGGCTACAATAGTAAAGTCACGAAGCATTGCACCGCCCATGAGTCCTACACCTGTAAAAAGTGCAAGGTCGGTCAAGCCTTTTTCACCACCTGTCATTTTTCCGCCAAACCACGCCAAAATCAAACCAATTACAATCGCAATTGCTGAAACATGCACTCGTCCGTTGGTTAAATATTTAGAGAGCTTGGTCGACAGCCACATAATTAGGGCAATTAAAGCAAAAGCTGTAATTAAACCTAAATGTGTTAAGTCTTTTAATAATAATTCAACCATGAACTTTACCTCCGATTCGGTTTAAGGCTGTGTCCTCTTCTTTCGGTAAAGGGCTTGCTTTGTTATAACGACTTAAACCAGCAATAGTGAGTGTACAAACTGCAACTGAAACTACAGCAGCAAACAGTGCCATATGACCACTAGATAAAGCGGCAACTACATTTTGTTGTGCTGCCATGGCAACAACAACAGGAATATACATAGTGCCCCAGAATGAAACGCCTTTTTCGGTTTCAACTGTCATGACACCGCGTTTTTCCATCCATAACCGTATGCAAATGAGTAAAATCATGGCGATACCCACGCCACCAACATTGGACTTTACACCTAATAAAACGCCCAATAAATCGCCGACAATAACACCCACCAAGGTGCAAAGTGCGAGTAAACCAACTCCATATATAATCATGACAATCCCTCATATCCTTGGATCATTTATGCTTTTGTAAATCAGATTCAAAAAGATCAATAATTCTGCTGCTCTTTTTGCATCGCAATCTGAATGCTGTCTATACGTGTCCCTTGAAATGACAACACGGTTCCTTCTTTAAATGTTCGGCGTGCAAGTGTAGTTAGTACCGTTCCTGGTAAAGCTTCGATCTGTAACCTTACACCTCGCTCCCATGCAGCTTGGATGGTACTTTCCCAATCTACAGTTCGACTCATATTAAAAGCCAAGTCATCACCAATCTGTTCTGGCCTGCTAAGCGTACGAGCCGTTGTACCACTTAAATAACGTATTTTAGGCTGCTTTAAAGTCACTCCCTCCATAAACGCTGCAAGTTGCTTTGCTTGCTGACTTAATAATTCACAGTGCGATGGCACCGATACATCTAATTTTTTTGCCACCACGCCCTGTTGCTTTGCCAAAACCGCAACTTGGTTCATGGCTTTAAAACTTCCTGAAATAACGATCTGGTTATGTGCATTAACATTTGCGACAAAAACCTGTGGCGTTATTTCATTAATTTGTTTCACCCATGTTTCAACAGCTGCACGGTCTGCACCAATTAGGGCCGTCATGCCATAGCCCGCTGGATAGGCGTTTTGCATGAGTTCACCTCGATAGGCAACCAAACGAACAGCATCCTCAAAGGCTAAAACTTCTGCTACAACTGCAGCAGACCATGCACCAATCGATAGACCCGCTACATAATCAGGTGTTAAGTTTTCCTCAGTTAATAGTGCAGAACTCACCACACCAGAAATCAGTAAACACAGCTGTACTGAACGTGTCGACTGCAATGCAGCCGGACTATCTAGCATCAAGACATCTTCTTTGAGTGCATCCGATGCACGCTCAAGGTATTCTTTAACCAGAGCTGTTTGAGGTAAGTCGTGCAACATATTGCTTCGTTGCACACCTTGCCCTGGATATACCCAAATTGAAGCCATGATATCTATTTCCCTAATTCCATGGGTTTTCTACTAAAACAGCACCGTCAGGACGTTTCAATAGAACTTTTCCACTGTTCCCAGCCCATTCTTTTAACGCCAAACCACCTTGTGGAAGTTGTAGCTGTACATCCACATTCAGCCCTACTTGCTGAAAATTTTCGAGTAGCTCAATCGCTTGCTTTTTAGCAAAAGGTTGTTCAGCTCGAATCAACAAATCTATGTCACTTTGCCCGTTTACTGTTTTAATGCCCGTTGCCAGTTCAAACCCAAAACTTCCTGTATATCCCCAACATCCTGAAAAGTTTTTCATAATGCTGGAAATACTCTGTAAACGTTCTGCCAAGTGCTCAAACTGTTGCTTATCTACGTGAGTCAGCGCTTCTGGCTTAAGCTGTTTGCTAATTGCAGATCGTGGCATTTGAGCTGCATATCGTTGATAGCGAAATTGTCCTCTTACACCCACAGCCACCTGATCTACAGGAGTAATTGCCCGTCGAACTACAACAGGATCACCTCGTTGCAATACCTCTTTCACCCAATATGGAGCATCATCGGCCAAGCAATCGACCGTCATGCCCCACAGTAAATCATGGGCTTCGAGCTTAAGTTTCATGACCATTGCTCACGCAATAATTCACGGACTTTTTTAGACATTTGACGGTTTTGGCCGTGAAGTCTTTGTTCCAATCCTCTAGATTGATCAGCATTAATTTCTTTAAATGCTCGAGCAACCACCTGCTTCGCTAACAAAAGATCTTCGTTTGTCGGTTGTTCAGGGTTTTCGACAGATAACAGTTCAGATAACAAACCAAGCGTGGCATAACTTTCAATGTCATAAGCCATTGGCGGAATGCTTGATGCCAATTGCTCTAACTCATCAACCGACCGTAAAGTAACGCGTGCAGCAGATTCCTTACCCATTGCATGCACCATAACACCTGAATCTTTTAAGGCAATAATACGATTGGCTTGGTATCCATGCGCCAAGAAAGCACCAGACATCGACTTACCAACCAATAAACTCACAATTGGATGACCTGCCAATCTAGCTCTAGCATAGCTATCTACTGCACCCGCTAAAGCTTGATGAATACCTAATAATTCTTCGCGGCGCCCATAGGCCTGACTTGGAACATCAACCAGACATAAAATACCGCGTTTAGTTTCAGCCTGTGCATCGGCTTGAATCACATCATCGACTGCTTTTGCCAAGCCCCAGCCTTCCAAGAGTCCAACTTCTCCTTGTTTTGCCCGTGGGAACAGATTATCGCTGTCTTGCACAACTGCAATCACACGCACTGCTTGCTGATCAATCTGACCATCAGCCACCCAAATCGAAGCTGGAAAACCTTCAACTGTTTTAAAGCCCTGCGTAAGTGCTTTAAACCAATGTGCACCACGAGTAGATGTTTTTAATGTATCAACGGCGATATTCATGCTTGCTCTCCTTGATACAAAGCTTGAACTTGTGCTGGGGTAATCTGCTCAGCAGTATCAACTTGTTGCAGCTTTTCTAAATAGAATGTGTAATTTGAACTACGATGCTGCTGTGGCACCCCTTGAGTTAAATAATCGATGACTTGCTGACGAATTTTCTGGCGATCATCGTCAACATAAGCATCTGCCAAACCACTAGCGAAACGCTGATTACCACCAGTAATACTCCATATAAATGGACGATCTTTGGCGTTATATTCTTGTACACCAGCTTCTTGTTCAATCACTTGCGGGCCATTTAAGCCTAAACGTCCTTCTTGTGTCATTACAATATAGCTACATAGACCAGCCGCAATTGACATCCCGCCGAAGCACCCTACACTGCCTGCAACCACTGCAATGACGGGTTGATACTGACGTAAGTTCACAATTGCAGCCTGAATTTCAGCAATTGCAGCCAAACCCAGATTTGCTTCTTGTAAGCGAACACCTCCCGTTTCCAACAGTAAAATTGCCGCTGTTGGAATCCCTTTCAGATTGTCTTCAACTGCAAGTTCTAAGGCACCCGCAATTTTAGCTCCGCCTACCTCGCCTAAACTTCCGCCTTGAAATAAGCCTTCAATAGAAATTAGAACCACTGGGCGATCTTGAATAGATCCTTTTGCAATCACTACACCATCATCGGCTTGCGGGACAATATTTTGCTTAACGAGCCAAGGCGACATAACACGTGAAAATGGGTCGAGTAATTCTTTATAAGAACCAGCATCTAAGAATGCTTTGGCACGCTCTCTTGCGCCAAGTTCAATAAAATCTTGTTTATTTAACAAACTCTGAATATCAGTCATGAGCAATTTCCTCCAATGCTTGTTCTAGACGTAAGCGAACGACACCGGGAGTTGCACCAAAGTCATGAATATCAATATTGACGGCTGGTGGTATTTGCGCAGCAAAAATCCGTTCGAAAAGATTGTGCCAACGTGCTGCACTGCCATCTACCGAAGTCACTACATGAATAGAAGCTTTTCCAGTTTCACCGGGTTCCATCAAAATTTCTAAATCACCCGAGCCAACACATCCTACTAGTGCTTTTTTTACAGGTGGCTCTGTGGCCACAAATTCAAAATGAAGTGTTTCCATAATCAAAATCCCTTTTTATTTTTTCCGGATGACTGCTCAGCACGATCTACAAATAGTGTTGCTGCCAACAAATCTGCGGCACCACCTGCAGAAGCTTTCATCCGAAGCAGATCAATCTCTAAAAGATGCAAAGCACGTCGACCTTCTAAGCTTGAACTGCCACCCAAATCCAATACTTGCTGAGCACCTTGTTGCATACGCTTTAAACCAGATGTTCCAGATCGATAAAGCACACAGGTATCGGTCAAATCTGTCATCATGGCAAGTAAGGCATCTAATCGAGCGAACTCTTCTTTCATAGGTTTACTACGACTTTGATAAAGTTGCTTTAAGCCAAAATTTACAATGGTTGGAAAACCTTGCTGAGCCTGTTCTTTGGCACCTAAGATGCCTAATTTCTTTTGTACTTGCTGACCATGACTTAAAGCCTGCTTTGGAATAAAACGATCTTCAAACTGAGCAATCTGGCCTGCTAACTGGCATAGCTCAACAGCAGAAAAGTACTGTTGATTCGTGTGCGCTAATGCTGCTGCGGTAACCATTAAACCCAAGGCCCAAATTGCACCGCGGTGTGTATTTACACCATCTGTTGCCAACATCATGGTCTTTTCACCTTGACGGCCAATTTCTCCAATGTCTTCACGCAAAGCTAAACAGACTTTTCCATGATGCTTTGCTGCTTGCGCCATCGCTTCAAACATGGGTCCTAAACTTTTCGCAGAGCGCTCCATTAACTCCAAAGTCAGGTCATTGTGTGCACCACTGCCACGGCGATCGACCAAAGCTGGTTTCGGTGTCAGATTAACTTCATCAATTAACGCTTTGACTGCTAAACTTGCCAAAAGCTGACCATCGCTGAGCGTTTGATATTGAACTTGTGCCATCATTACCAACTCCTGAATTTTGCAGGTGGTTGATATAAGCCATCTGACCATGTCACCAAGTCGGCAATATTTTTCGCCGCTAAAAGTTCACGTGTGGCATCGGTACGGCGAATACCTAAATCTTCAGGGAATACCACCAGACCTTCACGTCTCAAGCGCGCTGTCGTTTTTGGGTCTTGAGTTAAACCAATACTGGTCACACCTGCTACCGCAGCAATCATGGCTTGGCGCTCTTCTTGGCTGCTTGCTTTATATAGATAAGCAATGCCTTCTTCGGTCAGTAAATGGGTCACATCATCGCCATAAATCATGATCGGGGCTAAAGGCAAACCTGCGGTTTTAGCCACTTCAATCGCATCAAGACGTTCTACAAAAGTTGGCTTACCACCCTCTTGGAAGGTTTCCACCATTTGAACAACTAACTTTTTACCACGTGCCAAATAAGTTTCGGTTTCATTGGCACCTTGCAAACGCATATCTAACCATGCAGGTGTATCGTGACGACGTCCGCGTGGATCATGCCCCATATTTGGTGCACCACCGAAACCAGCTAAACGACCTTTGGTGACAGTCGAAGAATGGCCCATGCCATCAACTTGCAAAGTTGCACCAATAAATAGATCAACGGCGTACTGACCTGCAAGCTGACACATCATACGGTTGGAACGTAAAGCGCCATCACGACCTGTAAAGAACACATCAGGACGAGCTGCAACATATTTTTCCATACCAAGTTCGGTACCAAAGCAATGCACGCTTTCAACCCAACCGGTTTCAATCGCTGGAATTAAAGTTGGATGCGGATTCAGTGTCCAGTTTCGGCAAATTTTTCCTTTTAAACCTAGAGACTCGCCATAGGTCGGTAAAATCAGTTCAATTGCCGCAGTGTTAAAACCAATACCATGGTTTAACGATTGCACATTATGCTTTTCATAAATTCCGCGAATTGCCATCATCGCCATAAGCACATGCACTGGCTTAATGTGTTTCGGGTCACGAGTAAATAACGGTTCGATATAAAATGGCTGATCCGCCACCACCACATAATCAACCCAAGAAGCAGGAATATCGACACGGGGTAACTCTGAGACGTCATCGACCAGTTCATTGACCTGAACAATCACGATACCGTCACTAAAAGCAGCAGGTTCAATAAGTGCTGGAGAATCTTCGGTACTTGGACCTGTATAGATATTGCCTTGGCGGTCTGCCATAAAGCCCGCTGAGAGCACTACATTTGGAATAAGATCAACCACCAAACGTGAATACAACTCGATATAGGTATGAATCGCACCAATCTCTAGTAAACCATCTTCAATTAACTGACTAATACGCAAACTTTGTGGGCCAGCAAAAGAAAAATCGAGCTTACGCGCAATACCTTTTTCAAACAGATCAAGATGTTCTGAACGCCCTACGCTTGGCATGATCATATGCAAATCATGCAAAATATCTGGATTGGTTTGAGCCAAAGAGCGCGATAAAAAATCAGCCTGCTTTTGGTTATTCCCTTCGAGTACAACTTTGTCACCCGGTGTAATTAAGGTTTCCAAAACTTTAATAATGTCTTGAGTTGGAATCACCACACCATCGGTATATTGGTTTGCCATCTCTAGTTTTAATTGTTTGGCATGACGCCGCTTTGTCCATAACCGTTCTTTATTCTGAACTGATCCTTCCATGTGCTTACCTATAGATCGCAGTTTTGTTCTGAATCTATAAAAACGCGTTATGGAGTTTCGATCAATCAACCTACATCATTAGTTATTAACCTCAGGTTAATGATTAATTTATATTCGATGAATTTCTTCAAAAAACCAATCTAGACAGATTTTGACTTTAGGCAAATTTGCATACTCTGGTCGGTACACCAAATAATAAGAAAATGACGAAGAGAAATGAATTTGAGGAAATAATCGTATCAAACGTCCGGTTTGTATATCTTTTTGCACCATAACACTACGCGCTAACGCAACACCATGTCCTTCCATTGCAGCCTGTAAAACTGCAGATGAACTGTTGATTTGCATACCACGGCTAATATTAATGTCATTCAAACCTACACTTTTTAGCCAAGATTGCCACCCCGGAAATTGTTGATGTTTTTCCATCGAAAGATCATGAATTAAAGTGATATTCTTTAGATCGTTCGGCGTTAAAAGCGATGAATGTTCATTTAAAAATGTAGGCGAACATACGGGATAAACCTCTTCATCCATAAGTTTAACGGCTTCTAAACCTTGCCATTGTCCTTGACCATATCTGACACCCACATCGACTTTTTGCTCTAAAAAATCTACGGCTTTAAGGTTAATGTCTAAACGAATATCAATATCTGGATATTGTTTTTGAAAATGATCAATTCTTGGTAATAGCCATTTTTCAGCAAATGCTGGACTGACCGCAATATTAAGCACACCTGATAGAGAATCTTGCTTTAATTTTTCTAAAGCCAAAGTGAGCTTATCAAAACCCGCACGAATATCCGGTAAAACCGATTCAGCCAGTTCAGTAGCGACCAGCCGATTTTTACCGTTAGTTTGCCGATGAAACAACGGAAAGCCTAACCAATCTTCGAGTGTACGTACCAATTGCCCCACTGCGGCCGGAGTAACATTTAACTCTTTTGCTGCAGCAGAAAAACTTTTGTGTCGTGCACTGGCTTCAAAAGCACGAAGTGCATTCAAATAAACTGGTGAATTCATAGCGCTAAAGTTTTTCTTTATTGGGTAAGTAGATTATCTCATTTGTACTTATAAATCTTTATTTCTAAAATACTCTGTAATCTCTTCATAACGATTAAATTTTTACATCTTGAGTAGGCTTGCTCACTCACTTTATTTATTTTGTTATTGAATAAAGAGAATTGCGTTTAGGAGGAGAGTAGTCATGTTGATCCATGCCGATTTTTCACAGGCTGTGATTATCAAACCTGAAGACTATCACTGGGTGAAATCTCCCCGTGGGGAAGTTGATCGTGTCATGCTCGATCGTATTGGCGATGAAATAGCTCGTGCAACCAGTTTGGTGAAATATGCGCCCCATACAACCTTCCCTGAACATCGACATCATCATGGTGAAGAAATCCTCGTACTTTCAGGCGTATTTACTGAAAATCAAAATCTGCACTACTCCGCTGGATGGTATTTACGGAGTCCCCATCAGTCAGTACACCAACCATCGAGTGAAGAAGGTACATTGATTTTTGTCAAACTTATGCAAATTCCTATGTCAGAAACTCAAGCTTTACGAATCAATACCAACGACCCAGCACAATGGCAAAAAATAGATTCGCGTTTAATTTGCACATTAATTGATGCAAGTTATGAACACACTTATTTAGAAAAACTCAAGCCGCAGCAACTTTTTATTGAAGAAGCTGAGGGTGGAATCGAAATTTTGATTACCCAAGGTCAGTTGGTTGATAAAGAAATGGTTTTTGACGCTGGAACATGGATACGCCTACCTCCAAAAACACTTGCCTATTTTCAAGCTGGTTTGTCTGGCGCTTCTCTTTATGTAAAAACTGGACACCTAGCCTCAGCCATTGCGGAATATAATTAAAGGCTCTTTATGCTTCAAAATACTATGCACCGCCAAGTATTAATTTTGGCGAGTTCCCAATCCCTTTTCCAAACCGTTTCTGTCATGGTCATGACCATTGGTGGCTTGGCTGGGGCAAATATTGCAAATACCCCAACACTTGCAACGCTGCCCATCGCATCTATGTTTTTGGGTACGGCTTTAATGATGTTCCCTGCCTCAATATTAATGGCACATATTGGACGGCGTAACGGTTTTCTATTCGGTGCTTTTTTAGGTGTGCTCGGCGGCATTATCGCATCAATTGGTATTTTTTATAGTTCACTCATGCTTCTGGCTCTGGGTACGCTATGTGTCGGGGCCTATCAATCCTTTGCTCAGTTTTACCGTTTTGCTGCCAGTGAAGTGGCAAATGATGCGTTCCGCTCACGCGCTATTTCTTTGGTGATGGCAGGTGGAATTGTTGCAGCACTGATTGGTCCGACTTTAGCCCGTTTTGGTGGACCCTTATTCCAGCATTTAGAATATATCGGTTCATTTTTAATTATTAGTATCATCTCACTTGTGGCAATGGGCATTTTATCTAGCTTACATATAGCTGATACAGTTGAGCAAAAGTCTGACTTTACTGCTGGTCGTCCATGGCAACAGATTGTCTTTCAACCGACCTATTTAGTTGCTCTGTTTGGTGCCGTCACAGGTTATGGCATTATGATTTTAGGTATGACCGCAACACCCATTGCCATGCGACATTCACACCATGAACTTGGGTCAATTACGACAGTCATTCAACTACATGTACTTGGTATGTTTTTACCCTCATTCTTTACTGGACATTTAATCGCTCGCTTTGGTGTGCTTAAAATCATGTTTGCAGGTCTTTTATTATTTGCTTGCTATATCGGATTTGCTCTCTCAGGTATTCAGTTCACATCTTTTGCAATATCTTTAATTTTATTGGGTGTGGGATGGAACTTTTTATTTATTGGCAGTACTTCTTTACTCACAGGAACTTATTCTGTGGCTGAAAAAGCCAAGGCCCAAGCCATTAACGATATGACCGTTTTTGTTGTCGGTTTGATTTGTTCGTTTAGTGCAGGTGCTTTACTGGATTTATTCGGCTGGAAAGCAATGAATATAGCGTTAATACCATGGTTGGTGATTGCCGCAGCTTCTCTCTTCTGGCTAAGCCAAAAAAGAGAAAAGCAGTTTGTTTAAATTCTTTTTAACGCGGTTTGCTCAATAGCCATTCTAGATTTTGACGGACCGCAGGCCACTCATGTTTTAAAATACTGTAAACATGAGTGTCCCGCAAAATATCATCTTTCACAATTTGATGGCTTCTTAGCACACCGTCTAGCTTTGCACCCAAGCGTACAATCGCGGCTTGACTTTGAACATTTAAAGAAGATGTACGCAACTCAACCGCAATACACTTTAAAGTCTCAAATGCATGAGCCAACAATAGCTTTTTACACTCAGTATTTACAGGCGTACGCTGTGCAGATTTGCGGTACCATGTCGAACCAATTTCTACACGGCGATGCGCTTCTTCAATATGCATGAGTGTTGTCATGCCCAGCGCTCGTCCCGTTTTTCGGTCTTCAATATAAAAAGGCAACATAGAGCCGGATTTTTGCAAATCAAGACGTCTTTCAATTTCAGCAGTCATCTGTTCAGGTCTTGGCACACGGGTATACCAAAGATTATAGAGCTCCCCATCGCAAACGGCCTCTTTGAGCGCTTCAGCTTGAGTTACATCTAGCGGCTTTAAAATAACGTGCTCACCCACTAATTCAACAGGTGTAGTCAAAGACATCTTTATCTCCTCAATTGATCTTAAGCTTTTATATTTTCAAAATTATTTATTTAACTCAGCCACACTGTACATGGCATTCGCTATAGTTTGATGACCAGATTTCAATAGGCCATCTGCTGCGCCTAAAATGTCTCGGCGTTCTTTGTTTTGCCCGAGTTTTGATTTTCCTTGCAGCTTGGTAATTTCAATCTCGATACCTACAATGGCTTTTAACATCGGTTCAAGATAATCCTTTGGTGCATCTGACATTTTCCATGGTTCAGGTTGAGAAGCTTCATGGGTGCGGGTTAAGCGAGCCACCACACCACGAACATAACGCTCATCATCTCGAATCGTCACTTTGCCATATGCATGCACAACCCTATAGTTCCATGTGGGTACTTGTCTATGCTGTTCATGTTTGGATGGGTACCAGTTTGGTGAAATATAAGCATCGCCAGCTTGGAACACGACAAGTACCTCATCTCCATTTTTAATGTCCTGCCAAACAGAATTATTTCGTGACACATGGGCATGTAGCATGCCAAATTTCCCTTCATTTGCTTGCAACTCGAATGGAAGATGATTTGCATCTAAGCCATTACTTCCATGCGTAAAAAGCACCCCAAACGGATGTTCTGTAATAAGAGAATGCAATACATCCAAACGGTTTTCTGCAAAATCATCAGGGATATACATGGCTAAAACCTCACTGTAAATATCAGGGTTATTTATATTTTGTGTTGTAAATTTTCTGGTTTCTGTGGTTTATTAAAAAGAACCACTTTGTATTTTTTTAAGTAGACCAGAATTATGGCAAGAATGGCAAAAGTTGTGGAACTTCCGTCTATTGCAAAGATTGATAAAAGCCAAGGAAAGATAAGTGCTCAACTGACTCAAGCTTTACGCGAAGCTGTACAAAGTGGTGATTTACAGCCCGGCGATCCGTTGCCTTCTTCACGCGAACTGGCTCAAACACTTGGGGTCGCTCGCGGAACGATTATCGAAGCTTATGATCAGCTTTTAGCTGAAGGTGTTTTTGACTCTCAACCACGAACTGGCACTTATGTGTCTCATGCTTTGGTTAAAACATCTGTAATACAACGTTCATCAAAAGAAAATAAACCTAACTCGATATCTTTGACCAAATCGGCACGTTCTTATGCCAAAGTGCTTGATGAATTTAAGCCACTTCCCCATGTTCCTTTTGCAGTATCTGTCCCCGTCGGTCGTACTCAACCAAGTGATATCTGGCGTAAATTTGGTAATAAATATAGATCACGGGGTGCAGGTGTTCCTTCAGGATATGGTGAACCTCAAGGTGTATTATCACTAAGAATTGCTATAGCAGACTATGTACGACGGTCACGTTCTGTCCACTGCGAACCTGAACAAATTGTGATTACGCCCGGCATTCAACAATCACTTTATATTTGCAGCCAAATTTTATTTGAGGCGAAAGATGAAGTTTGGGTTGAAGATCCTGCTTATCGCGGTACAACGGCTATTTTTGAGCATGCTGTACAAAATATTCGTATGGTACGTGTTCCTGTTGATGAAGAAGGCATTCAGGTTGAAACCGGAATTAAGCTTTCTAAACAAGCGCGTGCTGCGTTTGTAACCCCATCTCACCAATATCCACTGGGCATGCCAATGAGTCTAGCAAGACGCACCGCGTTATTAGCTTGGGCAAAACAGCAAAAAGCATGGATCATTGAAGATGACTATGACAGTGAACTTCGCTATAACGGACAGCCCTTCCCATCGTTACAAGGCATGGCACCCGACCAAGTGATTTATCTTGGGACTTTCAGCAAAGTCTTATTTCCATCGCTTAGGCTTGGCTATGCAGTGTTGCCTAAAGAACTGGTAGCTCCTTTTTGTGGGCTTAGAGTCTTAATTGATAGACACCCGCCTGCTGCCGACCAGCATGTTTTGGCTGCTTTTATTCAAGAAGGCTATTTAGAGCGGCATATCCGACGGACTCGGAATGTCTATGCGGAAGTCCGTGAATACATTATTGGCTTGATTGAAAAATACATACCTCAAGAGCTTGCTTGGTTACAACCGGGCGATCAAGGCATGCACATGGTGGTATGGCTTGCTCAGCATATTAATGATATTGACGTTGCAAGCTCGGCAGTCGATGCAGGTATTGCCATTAAAGCAATTTCACCGACATTTTCAAAAGAACAGCAACGTTCGGGTCTGATTGTCGGTTTAGGGGATTTTGAACCCGAACTGATGCAACAAGCTATCAAAAAATTATCAAAGATTATTCAACAATATGACAGGCCTTTTTAGATAAGGCCTACAACAGCAACCATAGATGAATGGCAAATGGCCCAATGAGTACCATTAAAATACCTGCAATGACCATGGTTAAACTGGCAATTACACCTTCTTCACTATTGCGCTGCTGTGCTCTAACTGTACCAAAACCATGCGCTGCATTACCAAAGGCCGCCCCATTGGCCACATTAGAACGGATTTTAGTAATCGCTAAAATTGCATCGCCACAAATCATACCGACCAAACCGGTAATAACGGTAAATAGGGAAACCAATGCTGCCGAACCATGAATATCTTCTGCTAAAATCATGGCAAAAGGTGTTGAAATAGAACGTGCCATCAAACTGTTAGTGACTTCAGGGCTAAAGTGGAACCACTGCGCCATTTTATAAGCAGTCATCACGCCTACACTCATGCCGACAATAATCGCAATCGTAAGAACTCCGAGGTTTTTACGAATCGTTTCCCGATAGCGATAAATCGGTATAGCGAAAGCTACCGTTGCAGGACCTAATAAATTAACAATCCACTGGGTATCTTCTGAATAAGTTTGGTATGAAATTCCAAAAATCGTCATCAAAATGATGGTAAGTACAGGCACGCTAATTGCGGGTGATAACCAAAGTTTTGGATGTTTTTGATAGATTCGCTTTGCCACAACATAAGCGACCAAAGTCCAGATGAGACAAAGAATTGACCAGATATTCATGTCATTATGCTCTTTAGATATGCTTATGTTGAAGACGTTTTCTAGCCTGTAAGTAAGCCTTCAAACGATTGTAATAATGAATAGTCAGTGAAGTGCTTAACATGACTAAAATGGTTCCAACCGCAATGCTTAAGACGATTTGCCATCCTTCGGTCATAAACAGGGTTTTATACTGGACAACGGCAACGACTACAGGCACAAAAAACAGTAATAGCTCACCTAAAACCACAGTTGCTCCCATTGCCACCTGATCCATTTTGATAATTTTAAAGAACAGGCATAAAAGCAATAAAAACATACCTAAAATACCTGCCGAGACAGGCACACCGAGTTTTTGGTGTAAGAGATATCCGATCCACCAAAAACCAGCCAAAATGAGAATTTGTTTAACTAACACGAACAGTGATGGTTGTGAGGGTGTTCCAGAAGCAGATTCAATACTCATTTTTCGAAATTAAATGGTTAACTACACTATTATGCTAGCTTGGTTAAACCTGCTAAATATGAATTATTCATGTTAATATTATTCCAAAATTGAATAATCTATTCTTTATTATGCTTTCTCTAAAATCATTACAGTGCTTTGTTACTTTGGTTAAAACTAAAAGTTTTACCCGTACTGCTGAAGAGTTATATCTGACTCAGCCCACCATTAGTAAAATATTACAACAACTCGAAGAGCAACTTCAGGTACAGCTTTTGGTCAAACCCGATCATGGACGAAAAAGACAAATTGAATTAACCGAAATTGGAGAGCGTATTTATCAACATGCGGTCGAGCTTCTTCAGGCAGAGCAAAACATCTTTCTTGAGATAGAAAACTATCAACAATTAAAAACAGGTACTTTAAAACTTGGCGTTCCACCTTTAGGTTCCCAGCTCCTAACAACAGCGCTGTTTGACTTTCATCGTCAATGGCCAGATATTGAATTGGCTTTTATGGAAGTGGGTTCACGCGGTATTGAACAGGCTTTACTCAATAATGAGCTAGACGTTGGTGTTTTATTGCAGCCTTTTGATGAACAAACTTTTAATAGCATCGAGTTATGTAACTACCCTTTAATGGTACTTTTACGTCGTGATGCAACTTGGGCAACCCGCAAAAAAATAAATCTAGAAGAGCTACAACACCAATCATTTTTAATGTTTCCTGAAAATTTCTCTTTAAACAGTATTATTCTCGATGCTTGTAAGCAGCATGGTTTTTACCCAACCATTGCTTGCCGTACCAGCCAATGGCACCTTTTGGCAGACATGGTGTTACAACGTATGGGAATTGCGCTTCTCCCTCAATATTATACCGACATGCTTGACCCTAGTTTATTTGCAGCAGTGCCACTCGAAAAACCAAATATTCAGTGGCACTTAGTGATGGCTTGGAAAAAGAATCTTCCTGCCTCACCAGCGGTACAAGCTTGGCTTAGCATTGTTCGTCAACATTTTCAGCACATTAAACCCTAACGTTGACCACTGAAATAACTTAGTTCAAAAACCGATAAAGCTTCTCCACAAAAAAGCTACCCAATCTTGGCTTAGCTCACTTAGACTAGACCCATCTGTTTATCACACGGACAATAACAATGAATAACGAGCATTTTAAGCTGTATACAGATTCACAATTTCTAAGTCCCTATGCATTTACAGTTTTTGTAGGACTACACGAAAAACAAATTCCATTTGAAATAGCAACCATCAACTTAGGTCAGCAAGGCCAGTTTGAAACATCTTTCGTAGAAAAGTCATTAACTGCCAAAGTGCCTGTACTTGAACATAACGATTTTGCCTTATCAGAATCCTCCGCCATTTTGGAATATCTTGAAGAGCTTTATCCAGACACAGCTATTTATCCAAAAGATATTCAAGCTCGCGCAAGAGCAAGACAAATTCAAGCATGGCTCAGATCAGACTTGGTGGCATTAAGAACTGAACGACCAACCGATGTTATTTTTATTCAGCCCAAGTCCACTCCACTTTCAGAAGAAGGCAAAAAAGCAGCCGAGAAACTTTTCTTTGTTGCAGAAAAACTTCTTGCGTCTGATGCGGAATTTCTTTTTGGTTCATGGAGCATTGTGGATGCTGAACTTGCCCTGATGTTGCAACGCCTTATTCAAAATGGTGATGCTGTACCACAGCGTTTAAAAACCTATGCATTACAGCAATGGCAACGTCCGTCTGTACAAAAATGGCTTGCCTTGCGACATAAATAAATCCTTATATTTACACCAAACATGAGATAAAAAATGAGTGATTCAAACTATATTCCTCCACAAGTTTGGCAATGGACTGGAGAGAAAACCGATTTAAACCAACCTACCTCAGGTGCTCGTTACGAGCATACACTTCCAGTAGGGAAACATCCGCTCCAACTCTACTCTTTAGCAACGCCTAATGGTCAAAAAGTTACTATTTTGCTTGAAGAGCTTTTAGCGTTAGGACATAAAGATGCTGAATATGATGCTTGGCTGATTAAAATTGGTGAAGGACAGCAATTTGGCAGTGGCTTTGTAGAAATTAATCCCAACTCTAAAATTCCAGCATTGGTTGACCATAGCCAAAAACCGCCATTAAGAGTATTTGAATCTGGCTCAATTTTGCTTTACTTGGCTGAAAAGTTTAAAGCGTTTATTCCGACTGATATCGCTGCACGTACTGAATGCCTCAATTGGTTATTCTGGCAAATGGGCAGTGCACCTTACTTAGGTGGTGGTTTTGGACATTTTTATGCTTATGCCCCTGTTAAAATTGAATATGCGATTAACCGCTTTGCCATGGAAACAAAACGCTTACTTGATGTATTAGATCAGCATCTGGCAAAAAACGAATATTTGGCTGGTTCTGAATATAGCATCGCTGATATTGCAGCGTTCCCTTGGTATGGCGGTCTTGTTAAAAACTGGGTGTATAACGGCGCGGAGTTTTTAGGTGTCGATCAATATAAAAATGTTCAACGTTGGGCAGATGCGATTTTAGCGCGCCCTGCGGTACAACGTGGCCGTATGGTAAATCGTACCTTTGGTGATTTAGCTACGCAGTTGCATGAACGACATGATGCAAGTGATTTTGAGACCAAGACTCAAGATAAATTACAGAATCAGTCTTAAAAATATCATTCAGTTTTTGACTTACCCGCAAGATATTTCATTTTTGCGGGTATTCAAAGTTGGCAAAATAACTCGTGTATAACTCACTCAGCCAAGCTACAAAAACTCGTACGCGTGGCGAGAGCTGCCGATGCTGCGGATATAAAGCAGAAACTGACATCTTCGGAATTTCCCACTCAGATAAAACCTCAACTAGACGTCCATTTTTTAATTCATTTGCCACATGGTAGCGCGGTACTTGAATTAAGCCAGCCCCTTGTAAGGCAGATAATACATAGTTTTCAGCGTCATTTACCGCGATCCAGCTTTTCAAAAAATAATCTTGTTTTTTGCCATTCACCATCAATTCAAATGGATAATTCCGCCCGCCTGATGTCGAAAAGAAATTGACACAATAATGTGATAATAAATCTTCTGGTTGCTCTGGCGTTCCATGTTTATTTAAATAGTCAGGACTTGCACAAATCACTTGCGGCATATCGATCAAATGTCTAGCAATTAAAGTGGAATCATCCAAACGTCCCGCTCTCACCACGCAGTCTATACCTTCCCTAATCAGATCAACCAAGCGGTCACCCGTACTGATTACCAGTTCAATGTCGGGGTATAACTCGTGAAATTGATCGATATTGGGTAAAACAATTTTAGTTGCATGTGCGCCTGATAAATCGACACGTAATAAACCACGGGGCTGAGCAATTACTTTGCGTAAAGATGATTCGGCATCATCAAGTTCCGATAATATTTGTATGCAGCGTTCATAAAATGCCTGTCCATCTAGTGATGGCCTTACATGCCGAGTCGTCCGTTCTAGCAAACGGCACTGTAAGTTATTCTCTAACTCCTTAATGGCATTACTTGCAGTAGCACGTGGGATATTTAGCTGATCGGCTGCCTGACTAAAACTACCCAGCTCTACGATGCGGGTAAAAAGTTGCAAGGTATCAAATTTGTCCATGGTGCTATCTTTTAACCCTACCTATTATTAATTTATATGGAATTATCTTATCCAATTTTGATGATTTATCCCATATTTCTATATTATTAAAATAAGCCATACTTAATCAAATAGGCAATCTAAAAATGAATATTTCAAGAAAAACAGCTCTGGTTACTGGTGCATCACGTGGTATTGGCCGTGCTATTGCAGAACGTTTAGCTCAAGATGGTTTTTATGTGATTATTAATTATGCTGGCAATAAAGCGCATGCCCAAGCCACTGTAGAACATATTATTGAGCAAGGTGGTCAAGCCTCAGCTATTCAAGCGGACGTTGCAAATGAACATGAGGTGAGCCGTTTGTTTCAAGAAGCAAAGGCCATTAACGGTCGGTTAGATGTGGTAGTTCATAGTGCCGGTATTATGCCTATGGCAAAAATTACACCTGAAAGCCTGCCAGATTTCGATAAAGTGATTCATACCAATTTACGTGGCGCGTTTTTAATATTGGCGCATGCGGCCGAAACAGTGCCAGATGGTGGCCGGATTATTGCGCTTTCAACCAGTGTAATTGCCAAATCTTTTCCGGCTTATGGTCCTTATATTGCTTCAAAAGCAGGTGTCGAAGGTTTGGTACATGTGTTAGCAAATGAGTTACGCGGACGCAATATTACTGTAAACGCCGTTGCGCCCGGCCCGACAGGCACTGACCTTTTTTACAATGGAAAAACTGAAGAGCAAGTGGCGGCTATTGCAAAACTTGCTCCATTGGAACGAATCGGAACACCTAACGAAATTGCTGACGTAGTGGCCATGCTGGCTGGTCCAGATGGGCGCTGGGTAAACTCTCAAGTCATTCGTGTAAATGGTGGATTTGCTTAATTTTAAAAACCGTGCGGATTATTTTAATCTGTACGGTTTTTTACTAAATAATAAAATTTCTTAAATTTATTTTATTTTAATAATTTTATAAGATTAACTAATACTGTTTTATATAAAATATTCACCGCTCTTATTTATCAAAATAATATATATAAATAGATATTCCTTATTTTTGCTTATATTTAAAACCGCGTAAATTGAACCTTAACAATCTGAATCAAAGATAAGGATATATTCAATGAACGCTAAATTAAATACTGAAACTCCACAAAGTTTTATCTCAAATGGTTCAAATACATCCTTTTCGGCCGAAGATATTCTTGCTAAAGCGCAGCAATATGCACAAGAACACGAACTAAATTTTAGTGGCAGTTTATCACCTGTTGGCGCATGGCAACTCGTACAACAAGGAGAAGCCGTTTTAGTTGATGTGCGTACTAATGAAGAACGTAAATTTGTGGGTTATGTCCCTGAAAGTATTCATGTCGCTTGGGCAACAGGCACGTCATTTAATCGTAATCCACGCTTTTTAAAAGAACTTGAATCAAAAGTTGGTAAAGACAAAACCATTCTTTTGTTATGCCGTAGTGGCAACCGTTCAGCACAAGCTGCCGAAGCCGCATTTAATGCAGGTTTTGAACACATTTATAACGTTCTTGAAGGCTTTGAAGGTGATCTAAATGAACAGCAACAGCGTAATCAGAAAAATGGCTGGCGCATCCACCAACTTCCTTGGCAACAAGACTAATACTTCAATCAATTTTCAGTGAATCAAGGAAAGCTTGTGACTCAATGGAACATTAATGCGGTTGTACAAGGTTTACAACAAGCAAGGCATGACTGGCGTCAGCAGCAACACAGGACCAAAGAATTTGGGGGCCGTGAACTTCCATCTAAAGAAGCTTTAAAGGCCATTTTAGATGACCTGTGCGGGATTTTATTTCCAATGCGTTTAGGCCCTGCCGACTTACGTCAGGAAACTGAAGATTCTTATATTGCCTATACTTTAAATCGGGTACTAACAGCTTTACATGCTCAAGTACAACTGGCTTTAAATTATGAAGCGAAACGACATTTGAGTCATTCAAGCCCAGTGCAGCAGCCACAAGAACTTGCTCAAACTATTGTGCAGGATTTTGCCAACACTTTGCCCTCTATACGGCGCCTTTTAGACGGTGATGTGCGGGCGGCTTATGAAGGTGATCCAGCAGCACATAGTGTAGACGAAGTATTACTCTGCTATCCGGGCATATTTGCGATTATTTATCACAGAATTGCCCATCAGCTCTATGCTCAAGTGCCTTTATTGTC
This sequence comes from Acinetobacter sp. 148, assembly GCF_031196675.1. NCBI lineage: Bacteria > Pseudomonadati > Pseudomonadota > Gammaproteobacteria > Moraxellales > Moraxellaceae > Acinetobacter > Acinetobacter sp. 148. The sequence goes on from NZ_JAVIMT010000085.1 coordinate 330,833, forward strand.
ACGCATTATTTCGGAGTTGGCTCACTCTGCAACAGGTATTGATATTCATCCAGGTGCACAAATCGGTAAAGGATTTTTCATTGATCATGGTACGGGTGTGGTGATTGGTGAGACTTGTGTGATTGGGGAACGCGTTCGTATTTATCAGGCCGTGACCCTTGGAGCAAAACGCTTTGAAACCAATGATGATGGTGGTTTGAAAAAAGACTATATACGCCATCCGATTGTTGAAGATGATGTCGTGATCTATGCAGGTGCCACTATTTTAGGCCGTATTACCATTGGCCGAGGGTCAATTATTGGGGGGAATGTTTGGCTAACCCATAGTGTTGCTGCAGGTAGCCAGATTTTACAGTCACCGAATGAGTCTTATCAAAAAAATCATATTGCTGGTTAAAAACTATAGATGTGAAATAAATAGATAAGGAGAGAAATAAACAAAGAACGTGCAGATTAATAAAATGCTTATTTCTAGTTTAAATATATTTTTATTTAGAAAATAGATAACTCATTAATAAGCTCAGTATTTAAAAAATTTATAACGCGATTTTAATTTTAAAACCAGAACTAATTCTAGTTTATATACATCCTAGAATTTTTATTTTCAAAAAGCCAATGTAATAAGGAAAAATGATTCATGGCGAAAAATACAGACAAAGCCCAACTTGCACTTGGGGACCATGCGGCCCGTCAACTGGCCAATGCAACTAAAACAGCTCCCCAGCTTTCTACAATTACTCCCCGCTGGCTGACTCACTTACTTCAATGGATTCCTGTTGAAGCAGGTATTTATCGCCTAAACCGTGTCAATAATACCGATGATATTCAGGTGGCTTGCACACAACGTGATGAAGCAACTTTACCTCAAACTTTTGTTGATTATGACCCAGAGCCACGCGAATACTTTCTAAATGGTGTATCTACTGTTTTAGATGTGCATACACGTGTTGCCGACCTTTACAGCAGCCCACATGACCAAATTAAAGAACAGCTTCGCTTAACCATTGAAACCATTAAAGAACGTCAAGAAAGTGAGCTTATCAATAACCCTGAATACGGTTTACTAGCAAGTGTGACAGATGACCAACGTATTTCGACTTTAAATGGCCCACCGACGCCAGATGATTTAGATGATTTGCTACGTAAAGTCTGGAAAGAACCGGGATTTTTCCTAGCACACCCTGATGCGATTGCAGCATTTGGCCGTGAATGTACACGCCGTGGTGTACCGCCTCCAACAGTTAGTCTGTTTGGTTCGCAGTTCATTACATGGCGCGGAATTCCACTTATTCCATCAAATAAAATTCCTGTAGAAGATGGCAAAACTAAAATCTTGCTGCTTCGTGTTGGTGAAAAGCGTCAAGGGATTGTTGGTTTGTTCCAACCGGGTCTTGCGGGTGAACAGTCACCGGGGCTTTCAGTACGTTTTATGGGAATTAACCGTAATGCGATTGCGTCGTATCTAATCTCGTTATATTGCTCACTTGCAGTATTAACAGACGATGCTTTGGCAGTGTTAGATGATGTGGAGGTGGACAAATATCATGACTACCCAGTTAACTACAAGTAATCTGCAAGGTAGTTCAACGGGGCCTGAAGTGACTGGTGCTAACCCACCAGCCAACTTCCCCGATGAGTCCACCATTGCTCGACTTGCTAATGAGTTTTTTTCAGCAGTGCCAAGCTCAAGCAGTTCGACTTCTCCATCGGGCCTTAACTTGGACTTACCTGTCGGAGCGCCACCGCACCCACCGCAACCGGGTGAACCATTTTCTGCACTCAGTGGTCGTGCGCCCAATATCGCCTTTCAGAAAAGTCTCAATCCGGAATATCCTGAGCATATTCCAAATTTGCCCGACTACCCTGAACGCCGAATTGTAGCGTCTGCGCCTGTGGTTGGTGGAGCTAATTTGCCACGCCCACCATTTGAACCACATTTACCACAAGCTGCTCATAGTGAACCCAACGTACCACGCATTGAACCCAGCTTACCCACTGGTGCAGGTGAATCACCTTATTATTTTTTAAATGATTTTTCTGCCCCCAATGCAACAGAACCATCTGTTAAAGGTGTTGAAGATAATTATTCGGTTGCGCAGTCTTTTCAGTTGCCACATGGTGACCAGCTAAAGTCCTTACTGACAGAAGATCGTTTTGCAACGAACACGCCTCCCCAAAGTTCAGCAAGCTCTGCATTTTACTTTTTAGACTTGCCTCAAACTGGACAAAGTTATAGTCACTATCAACCGTCGCAACCTACTTTTGTAGCAAGTAGTGCTCAACCACTCGATGTGCATGCCATACGTCGCGATTTTCCAATTTTACAGGAACGCGTCAACGGTCGACCTTTGGTCTGGTTTGATAATGCAGCCACTACACAAAAACCGCAGCGCGTGATTGATCGAATTGCTTATTTTTATCAGCATGAAAACTCAAATATTCACCGTGCTGCCCATGAGTTAGCGGCTCGTGCAACCGATGCCTATGAGCATGCAAGAAATGTAGTTGCCCGATTCATTGGTGCACTCTCTTCTAAAGAAATTATCTTTGTTCGAGGAACAACCGAAGGCATTAACCTGATTGCAAAAACATGGGGTGAGCAAAATATTGGTGAAGGTGATGAAATTATCGTTTCTCACTTAGAACACCATGCCAATATTGTGCCTTGGTATCAACTCACTAAAAAAACTGGAGCGAAATTAAGAGTCATTCCTGTGGATGACACGGGCCAGATTATTTTAGAAGAGTTGCCAAAACTGATTAATGAGCGCACTAAACTGCTGTCGATTACTCAAGTTTCGAATGCTTTAGGAACAGTCACACCTGTTGCTGAAGTCATTAAAATTGCACATGCCAAAGGTGTACGTGTTTTAGTTGATGGTGCTCAATCTGTTTCGCACATTCCTACCGATGTACAAGCTCTTGATGCAGACTTTTTTGTGTTCTCTGGACATAAAGTGTTTGGGCCGACGGGCATTGGTGCGGTCTATGCAAAACCAGAACTACTTGAAAGCATGCCTGTCTGGGAAGGCGGCGGTAACATGATTCAGGATGTGACCTTCGAACAAGTAGTTTACCAACCTGCACCGAATAAGTTTGAAGCTGGAACTGGAAATATTGCCGATGCTGTCGGTTTAGGTGCTGCACTTGAATATGTAGAAAGTCTAGGCATTCATAACATTGCTCGCTATGAACATGATCTACTCGAATATGGTCAAAATGCACTGAGCAGTGTGTCAGGTTTACGCCTGATCGGAACGGCACATCACAAAGCCAGTGTGATGTCCTTTACTTTACAAGGCTATTCAACCGAACAAGTCGGTAAAGCTTTAAATCAACATGGTATTGCAGTACGTTCTGGCCACCACTGTGCACAGCCAATTTTACGTCGTTTTGGTGTAGAACAGACCGTGCGTCCGTCTTTGGCTTTTTATAATACGACTGAAGAAATTGATTTATTGGTGTCGGTGTTACATCAACTGACACGTAATAGACGTAGCAATTAAATTTATTAAAAAAGACTGCTTTCGAGCGGTCTTTTTTATGGATTATTTATTAAAACTACTTGAGCTCAAAAATCATTTATAGATGTAATAAGTCAAAGTAGTTATCACTGCGGAGTCTTATTACTTTAGATCCGATTTCTAGGTTAGCCTTCGGCTCGAGCTAAAAGTCATTAATAATCTAAAAAATTTAAAGTGCTTATCACGGCGGAGTCTTGTTTTCAAATCCAAAGAAAGTAGCTAATTCCATTACTTTTTTAAAAAAGTAACCAAAAACTTTCTCATCCACAGAACCTGTTCTCTGTTTTCATTTTTCAAAAAATATTGCAAATACATTATCTTTATAAATTATGGGCAGGCTGTGGATGAAATTTAGCACTAGCAAATGCAAGTATGGGCTCCGTTGTGCTAGTCTAAAAACTTGCAGATGACTTTAACCTGAGGAAATATCAATAGATATCCAACTTAATTAAACAAACTCCAAATCAATCTCAACGCAATCCCAATCAACAACACTCCCATCACCCTCTCAAAATAAACCCCAAACTCCAAAAATCTTTTACGTACGATAGGCTGTGCAAACAGTACACTCACCACCATAAACCAGATGGCATTGACCATACACATCCACACACCATAAAAAACCTGAACTTTCATTGGTGTGGTTGTACTTACAATCGTTGTAAAAATTGCCAGAAAAAAGATGGTGGCTTTTGGATTTAACGCATTGGTAAGAAAACCCATCGTAAAAGCTTTAAATAAACTCAACGTGTCACTACCTGCTTGGCCATTAATTTCAATATTAGTATTCAGCTGGCTACGTAAACACTGCCATCCTAAATACACTAAGTAAGCTGCCCCCGCTGTTCTGATCAGTGACATGAGCCATTCGCTTTGCTGAATCAAAAAGCCAATACCAACAAGTGTATAAAACACATGTACTGAAATTCCGACACCAATACCAATTGCAGTCAGACATCCAATTAAATAGCCATAACGTACACTTTGCCTTACCGTAATCACAAAATCTGGTCCCGGTAAAATCACCGCCATAAAGTGAATAAGAGCTAGCGTTAAAAACTCATGTCCATACAACTGCCACATAACAATTTAGTTTCCTGAAAATCACTTAAAAGATTGTATTGCGATTTTTTAGACGCGATAATCCAATCAAAATCCAAATAACTTTTGCCTCATGAGCACAAATCAAAGTCTGGTTCTGTTAAATGAAATGGCGACTTTCGTTAAGGTTGTCGAGTCGGAAAGCTTTTCTGAAACTGCACGCCAGCTTGGTACAACACCTTCTGCTGTGAGCCGCGCGATTGCTCGATTAGAACGTGCTTTAGGCACCCGCTTACTCTATCGAACTACGCGGAAACTTCGCTTAAGTGAAAGCGGACAACAGGTTTATCAACGTTGTTTAGATATGGTGAATGCTGCACAAGCAGTCATGGAAAGTTCGGTCCAATTTCATGTCGAACCCGAAGGTGTTATTCGCTTGAGTGTTCCGAAAGCTGTGGGACATTTTATGATTCATCCGCATTTACCCGAGTTTTTAGAACGCTACCCGAAAATTGATATACAAATGCTTTTAGAAGATCGCTATGTAGACCTGATTGATGATGGAGTAGATTTAGCACTTCGAATTACAGAACAACCACCGGGTGGCCTTATGGGTCGAAAGCTGATTGATATTGATCACTTGGTTTGTGCTACACCTGAATATTTGTCCAAGCATGGCACACCGAACCATCCTCATGATTTAAAGCAGCATGAATGTATTTACTTGGGTGAACAAGCCAGTGACTCAAAATGGAAATTTCAGCAAGGAAACAAATCGATCAGTGTGGCTGTGCGTGGGCGTTATGCAGCAAATCATACGGGTGTGCGTTTGAGTGCTGCATTACAGCATTTAGGTATTGCGAGCTTGCCGTACTTCGTTGCACGCCATGCTCTACAACAAGGTACCTTAGTTCAGGTTTTACCAGATTGGTATTTTAAGACCTATTATAGTGGCGGGCTGTGGTTACTTTATCCACCGACGCGGCATGTCCCGCCTAAATTAAGTGTGTTGATTCAATATTTGGCAGATAAATTAGCAGCAGAGCCGACTTTATTTAATTTAAAGTAATATAAAGTCAAAGAATTAGCACGATGGAATCCTACCTTTAATCTCTAAAGCAATCAGCTAATTCTGTTACTTTTTTTGAAAAAAGTAACCAAAAAACTTTCTCATCTACAGAACCTGACCACTGTTTACATCTATAAAAAATATTGCAAAAACATTATCTTTATAAATTATGGGCAGGCTGTAGATGAATCTTAGCTCGAGTAAATACTATCTAGAGTCCTGATCTTTAGAGGTTATTAGCACGATTACTCAACCAATAGATCTTTTGGATTAATCGTATCGCCATAGACTGGTTTTAAGGTTTTTTCATAAGCCTGATGAATCACGCCTTCTTTTGCCAGTTTCTCTAAGTCTTGGTTCAACCAGTCCAGTAACTCTTTATCGCCTTTTTTCACTGCTGGTGCAATTAAGTCCTGCTCACCTAAATTGGTAATGCCAACGGTGTAATTTGGATTTTCTTTAGCCCATGCTAAAACCAGCAAGTTATCATGGGCAAGCGCAGCACCACGACCATCTTTTAAAGCATCAAAAGTTTCAGTGTTTTGTTCATACTTTTGTAGTTTAATTTCAGGATGAGTCTTGGTGAAGAATGAATCAGCCGTTGTACCTTTATTTACCAACAAAGTTTTATCTTTAAGTTGAGCCACATCAGTAATCGGATGGCTTTTAGGAGAAACTACGCCCAAAGCAACCTTTAGGTAAGGCTTAGCAAAATCGACCACTTCTTTACGTTCAGGTGTAACGGTAAAGTTTGCAAAAATTATATCCACTTTATTTGCTTTTAAATATTCAACACGATTAGCCGCTTCAGTTAAAACAAACTCAACTTTGTTTTCATCACCCAGCAGATCTTTAGCAACATGCTTGGCAATCTCTACATCAAAGCCTTGGTTTTTACCTTGAGCATCTAAATATCCAAACGGCGGTTTATCACTAAATACGCCAATTCGTACCACACCATTCTTTTTGATCTGTTCAATACTTGACGTAGTTTGTGTGGTATCGGCCGTTTTTTCAGTAGATTGAGTTCCTTTATCACATGCAACTAAACCTAAACTCAGTAAAGAGGCAGCTAAAATATGCTTCACGTTTTGAAATGTTAATGTTGTCATTATTTCACCCTATCGTTCTTGTAAAAGTCTTATTTAAAAATAGCAACGCCTACTTTTAGCCACTGCTCTAGCGATATCGAAAACTATTGGCCTACATCTAAAAACACATTTGGATTGACCGAGTCACCGTAAATTGGTTTCAAGGTTTCATCATAAATTTTCTTGATTTCACCGCTTGTTCTGAGCTGCTTAATTTCAGTATTGAGCCAATTCAATAATTGGGTATTGCCCTTTTTAACTGCCGGTGCAATAAACTCTTGATCACCAATAGACTGTATACCTGCAACATAACTTGGGTTTTTCGCGGCCCATGCCAAAGCATAGGTACTATCTTGTGAAATCGCGTCACCACGACCATCTGTTAAGGCTTTAAAGGCATCCGAGTTTCTTTCAAACTTGAGTAAATTCACTTTTGGATAATGCTTGGTAAAGTAGGTATCCGAACTTGTGCCTTTATTTACAATTAAGGTCTTACCTTCTAACTGGGCAATGTCTGTAATCGGCTTGGCTTTAGGCGAGACAATCCCAAAAGCACCTTTTAAATAAGGCTCGGCAAAATCAACAACCTCTTTGCGTTCAGGAGTTACCGTAAATGTCGCGAACACCACATCGGCACGATTTGATTTTAAAAACTCCACCCGATTTGAAGCTTCAGTCACAATAAACTCAACTTTCTTTTCATCACCAAGCAAGTCTTTAGTCACCCGTTTTGCTAGAGCCACATCAAAGCCCTGATTATTACCAGCACTGTCTACATAACCAAACGGCGGATCATCGGCAAAAACAGCAACGCGTAGAACTCCATTTTTTTTGACTTGTTCTAAAGAATGGTCTTCTTGACTATTACTTGCCTGTTCAGTTGATGGTGTTTTACTACATGCAGTTAATAAAACCGCAGCAACGGCAAGACTGCTTAATATTTTTATTGAATTACGTTTAAACATTCACTTCCTCATGATTCAAATAATAAAAATTTAGTACGACAAAATATTTAGAAAGGCTTTCGCTCGTTCTGTCTTCGGCTGTTCAAAAAATTCTTCTGGTGAAGCCTGTTCAATAATCTTGCCCTTATCCATAAAAATAATGCGGTCGGCAACCTTACGCGCAAAAGACATCTCATGTGTCACAATCAACATGGTCATTCCTTCATTTGCTAATTTGAGTACTACATCGAGCACTTCCCTAACCATTTCCGGATCAAGCGCAGCGGTAATTTCATCAAGTAAAATCACTTGAGGTTGCATGACCAATGAACGAACAATGGCAATACGCTGTTTTTGTCCACCTGAAAGTTGTCGTGGATAATCGAGTTTTCGCTCATATAGCCCGACTCGCTTTAACAACTCATCTGCTACTTGTTCTGCTTCATCGCGGTGACGTTTTTGCACTTTAAGTGGCCCGAGCAAAATATTGTCAATGACGTTCATATGCCCAAATAGCTCATAGTTCTGAAAAACCATGCCAATTTTTTGACGAGCATTAGTCCAGTCCACATCTTTACCGAGCACACCTGAGCCAGTTAAACGAATTTCACCACCCTGAATCGGTTCTAAGCCGTTAATACAACGCAGTAAGGTACTTTTACCGCAGCCCGATGGACCTAAAATAACAACCACCTCTCCTTGTTCTACATCCAGATCAATGCCCTGTAAAATATGACTTTTTGCAAATGATTTCTGTAATTGTTGTATCGATAACAAAGGCATAATTACTCCCAGACCTTTTCCAAATGTGCCGCCAAACGAGATAAGGGATAGCAAATCAGAAAATACAAAATAAAAATAAAGCCATAAATCCAAAGAGAAGCGCTTGGCACGGTCAACAGCGAATTTTCAATAATTTGCTGGCCAACTTTAATGACCTCAACCACACCAATCAGGACTGCCAAAGAGCTGGTTTTCACCATTCGAGTAAACAAATTAATCGCGCCTGGTGTTACTCGTTTTAGACTTTGCGGAAAAATGACGTAGATCAAAGCTTGAACGTGGGTAAGTCCGAGCGCATAGGCCGAATCGCGTTGATGCTGATCAATCGAAGTAATGGCTGCACGAACCAAATCGCCCATTTCTGCCGTACCCCATAAAACAAATACAACAACGCACACCCACATTGCTGAAAACTGCCAGTTAAACCATGTCGCAAAGCCGAAATAAAATACAAATAGCAAAACTAAAATTGGAATGATTCGGATCGCTTCTAAATACAGGCGGCACAGCGATTTAACGACTATGTTTTTAGAAGTCATAATGACGCCGAAGACTGTCCCAAAAATTGCAGAGAAAAACACCGAAATAAAAGCAATTTTTGCCGTTGCCGAAAGTCCCCACATTAAACGTTCGAGGTGACTCGCTTGAAATAGATAATCAAGTTCCATGGCTCACCTTCCGACTTCTGTGCTCCAGATAACTGGTTAAAATAGACACAGGCAATAAAATAATCAGATAAGCCATGATGAGTAAAAACAAAGCTTCGGTGGTTTTATAGTCCATGCCAATTAAGTCTTTGGTGACAAAAAGCAGCTCAACGACAGCAATGGCACTAACCACAGAACTTTCTTTAATCAGAAATAGGCAATTTGCCCCTATTGCCGGAATTGAAATAGCCAGTGCTTGAGGAAAAATGACATATCTAAAAATTTGAATCGGTTGTAGACCAATACTTTTTGCAGAGTCAATCTGCCCTTTGGCCACAGATTGCAAACCTGCTCGGAAAGCTTCGGCCATATAGCTTCCACCTAAAAAAGTCAGTCCGATCACACCGCAAGTGAAACCATCGATTTTGATACCGAGCTTTGGCAAACCGTAATACAAAAAGAACAGTTGAATTAATAAAGGGGTATTTCGAGATAACTCAATATAGAACTGGGCAATTCTATTTAGCACCCGCACGCGATATGTGATTAAAATACTGCAAATTAGCCCTACAATAATTGCCAGAATAATGCTGATAATTGAAATTTTCAGCGTGGTCAAAGTTGCAGAGAAAAATTGCGGCAACACACTATGGATATACTGCCAGTTCAAGGAAAATTCCAACAAATAATATTAAAACGTTATAAATATTTAGCTTTCGTCAGCCATTAAATATTTGTGTAACAAGTTTATTTTTTTCCCAATTGGTCTAAAACTATTTTTATTAGATAAGCTTTTCTATAAGTTTGATAAATTCGATTTGGCAATCGAAAACCTTCAAATCAGTTGAATACAACTGCTTAAAACATATTCACTAAAACAAAGATGAATAATAAAGCCAATAAAAAAATCGGACACCAAGGCCCGATTTTTATTAAATGATTTTTAATCTATTGCTTATTTTCTAAGTACATCACCAATACTTGGGTCTTTATCAAAAACCGATTTAGCATATGGGCAAAGCGGAATTACTTTTACGTCTTTTTCACGAACAAAAGCTACCAAGGCATCAAGTAATTGGCGACCTACACCTTGTCCACGATAATTTTCGTTTACATCTGTGGCATCAATAATTAGCATGCTTTCGCCTGCCCATGTATAAGTCATTTCACCTGCAACGGTTTCACCATCAAGTAAGCTAAAGCTGCCGTGTTTTGTATCATCTTTTTGTTGAATATTCACAATGAATTCCTCATATTACAAATCGTATTTATTTAAAAATGACTTTGTATAATCTTTATCTATAAGAACAAATTTAACTGTAAAAAAATAGCCTATTTTTAGCAGTGAGTCTGTATGCTTTTTAAATACAATCTTCACTTAAATTAGTGAAACTCTTGCACCAAGCTATTAATATGCGCCACCGCAGCAGTTCGGTTTTCAACGCAAAGTTTTTCAAAAACATGCTCTAAATGTTTATTCACTGTCCGTGGACTCAGCTCCAAAATTTCTGCAATATCCTTATTGGTTTTCCCTAACAACAACCAGTGCATGACTTCTGCCTCACGTTGAGTCAACTGTGGGCAATATTTCAAAATATCAGCCATTTCCAAAGCTGGCGTAGAAGTCTTAATCTGTATCAGATAATTTTTTGCCACACTTGGTTCAGTTTGCCACGGCGTAAGCAATAAAAGCTGTAATTGCTGAGATGGTGTCGAATAAGAACAGCTGGTTAATTTTTTTGGGTCTTTTTCATGTTCCAAATCTGAAAACCAAGCTTTTAAGCCTGCTTCAAAACCTTCTAATTCAGGTAAATATTGATTCAGTAAATCACTGGCTTTTTGAGTTTTCCAAACAATTTTACCGTGAACATCTAGTGCAAGAATTGCTGTTTCCGTTGCATCAATGACCTGTTTTTGTTGTTGCAATAGTTTGGCATGTGCCAAATGTGTTTTTACCCTTGCCAATACTTCTTCAATATTCAGAGGCTTGGTTACATAGTCCACCCCGCCGACCTGAAAACCACGCACTATATGCTCTGTCTCAGACAAACCTGTCATAAAAATGACGGGAATAAACTGCGTAATTGGGCTCGCTTTAAGCTGTATACAACTTTCAAAACCATCCATATGTGGCATATTGCCATCGAGTAAAATCATATCTGGTAAGCATCGGTGGGCAATTTCAATTGCACTTAACCCATCGGTTGTGACAAGCACGCGATAACCTGCCTGATCCAGACTTTCATGTAACAAGCCTAAATTTTCCGGCACATCATCCACAATCAGAATAACAGCCTGCTCGTTTGGCGAAGCTTGCTGAAAAGAAACATGTTGCGTACTCATTGCTTATCCTGAATCAATCGTTGCGCGTGTTTTAAATCAAACTTTTGAATAGCCTGTTCAAGCTGTTCCCATAACTCATTATGCTCCGGAAAATTTTGACGGCATTGCATTAAAGTCTGTTGAATTCCTCGAATATAACCCTGTCCAATTAAATCATTTAACTGTTGCAAGCTTTGCGGTAAATCAAGCAGATCATTATTTTCTGGTTGTTGAATTGGTGTATGAACAGCAACTTGCTCTTGCTTAAACACCTTTACATCAAGTGCTTGAACATCATTATTTTCAAGGAGTGTCTCTGATTTGGAATCAATCCACACCAAGCCCAACTTATCTCCAATTTTACTCAGCAACAAATTCAGGTCGATTGGTTTTAACATAAAGTCTTCACTTAAGACGGCGTCTTGTGGATTGACTTCACGCTCGCCTGCATTGGCTGAAATAATTAAGATCGGCACATTGGTAATATTATTCTGACGCAATAATCGTGCTGTTTCCCACCCGCCCATCAAAGGCATATTTAAATCCATCAAAATCAGATTAGGCTGGAAAATAGGTACACGTCTTAAACAGTCAATGCCCGACTCGGCTTCTTCAATCATAAATCCCAAAGGTTTTAGAAAATTAGCGACTAAACCTCGGTCCACCGCTTCATTATCGACAACCAAAATTCGTTTTCGTTCACCTTGATAACCAGTAATCTGGTTGGAGTAGACATTAGAAATTGGATGAACTACTTCTTTTGAAGGTAAGTAAAACTTAATCTTAAATTGTGAACCCTGATTGAGCTGACTAGTCACAGATAGCTGGCCACCAAGTAAATCGACTAATAATTTTACAATGGGTAGGCCTAGCCCTGTTCCGGTAAATCCGCCTTGAACCACATTACTGCCCCGTTCAAACGGGTTAAAGATTCGCTCTAAATCTGCCTCGGCAATACCACAACCCGTATCTCTAATTTCAAAATAAGCCGTTTGAAAACGGTACTCGACTTTTAAAGTAATTGTGCCACTCGTTGTAAACTTTAAAGCATTGCCCAGCAAATTGATGAGCACTTGTTCTAAGCGTTTTTTGTCGGTACGGACATAGTGCGGTAAGTTATCTCCAATTTCATAAACAAACTGTAAATTCTTCTGTTCAAACTGTGGTTGAAACATTTGAATAATCTGTTCTATAAAATTTGGAAAATGCACATCCACTACATTTAAAGAAATCTTGCCTGTTTCAATGCGTGCTAAATCTAGTAAACCGTCAATGAGTGAAGTCAAATGCTGCCCACTACGGCTAATCACCCCGAGCGCTATTTTGCCTTGTTCAGAGAGTTGTTCTTGTTTTTGAAGTAATTGGCTATAGCCCAAAATACTATTTAGAGGTGTCCGTAGTTCGTGGCTAATGCCAATGACATAACGGCTTTTTGCGTCATTGGCCCGTTCTGCTGCTATTCTGGCGTCTTGTAAGTCTTTTGAAGTGACTTCATGGGCAGCAATTTCATCAATCAATAATGCTGTTTGCTGATGTGTTTCGATTTCAGCATTACGACGACTTTCATCGTTTAACACTAACCACCATGCAGCAACACTCATCAATAAAAATAAAATGGTGTAAATTTTTACAAACAGCGTGAATAACTGAGGAACGGCTGCCGCATTAATGGTTTCTAAATAGGTTTTTTCTTGGATATAAACCAGACTTAAACTCACTGCCAAAACGATCGACAGCCCTAAAGTCAGTAATAAATACAAACTGACCCTGCTATTTAAACGGCTAGCCCAACGTTCTGGTAAATAGTGCCAGATGGCTTTTTTGAGCTGTACCGACCAACGTGCATCGGGTTTACATAAATCGTGACAGCGGGCTTCAAGTGAACAGCATAGAGAGCAAATCGTACCGTTATAAGCTGGACAGTCCGCCATATCGGCAAGTTCATAGTCCCGTTCACATACCACGCAGTTAGCAACCGAAGTCGCCTGAATTTTTTCAGGCTGGCGTGCAATGTAATATTTGCCTTTGGTTAAGTAAGCAATAATAGGAACACATAACACCGCACTTCCTAGAGCAATGAAACTCGCCAAACCTTTCGCCATGAGACCGAAAAAGCCCAAATAACTCAGCATCGATAACACTGAAGCAATCAGTAAGGCGCCAACGCCTACGGGGTTGATGTCATATAAGTAAGCACGGCGAAATTCAATTCCTTTCGGGCTTAAACCTAAAGGTTTACAGATAATTAAATCGGCAACAACGGCGCCAATCCATGCCAAAGCGATATTGCTATATAGTCCCAAAATGCGTTCAACCGCATGGCTAATTCCCATTTCCATTAAAACAATGGCAATAAACACGTTAAAAAGAAGCCAGACAATTCGTCCCGGATGGCTATGAGTTAAGCGCGCAAAGAAGTTAGACCATGCCAATGAACCAGCGTAGGCATTGGTCATATTAATTTTAATTTGCGCCAAGCAAACCAGTGCTAGAGTCAATATTAACGCTAGCTGAGGATTTGGAATAAACTGCTGATAAGCAACCCAATATAAATAAGTCGGATTGTCTAGTTCAGAGACAGGAATAAACAGCTGAAAAGCCAACACCATCAGCAGCATGCCCATCAAAACTTTTAAAAATCCAAAAATAATCCAAGATGGACCACCTAAAAAAACGGCAAAACGCCATGCAGTTCTATTCTTTTCTTTTTGCGGTAAGAAACGTAAATAGTCGGCTTGCTCACCAATTTGGATCACAAATGAAAAAATAAGAGTGCACGCCGCACCAAAGTAATACAGATTAAAATCGGTTGAGTTTGAAACCGCCCCAACAAAATGCAGACTACTACTTAAAATTTGTGGTTGTTTCCAAAGTACAAAAAACCACGGTAATAACAGCAATAAGAGCCAGATTGGCTGAGTGACTGCCTGAACTTTGTTAATAAAACCAATGCCTTTGACCACTAAAGGCAAAATCACTAAGGCAGAAATTAAGTAACCAATAACTTGCGGAATGCCTAAGGCCAGCTCAAGTGCCATCGCCATAATTGCGGCTTCAAATGCAAGCAAAATAAAGGTAAAGCTAGCATAAATCAGAGATGTAATGGTCGAGCCAATGTAGCCAAAACCTGCACCACGAGTAAGCAAATCAACATCTACATTATATTTTGCGGCGTAGTAACTAATCGGCCAACTGGTTAAAAATATAATGGTACATACGACAATTGCTGCCCATAATGCATTGCTAAAGCCATACTGCCAAAGCATGGTCGCCCCAATGGCTTCCATAGCCAAAAAGCTAACGGTCGAGATTGCGGTATTAGTTACCGTCCAAGGCGACCATTTTCGTACTGAGGTAGGCGCATAGCGAAGCGCATAATCTTCGATACTTTCATCTGCCACCCAAATATTATATTCACGGCGTGTTTTGATCACACGTTGTGGCGCTTGTTGGGGGCGTGAAGAATCTGGCATAACACTCATGTTTGGCATGTGGCTGCATTAAACCCAGCAATCCTTATGCCAAAAGTCATTTATCATGGCGATTTTTTCTAATACGCACATATACGCAAAATAACGTATTTTCAATTTTCCCCAAAAATCACACACTCAAAACCATCAAAAAACAATGATCAATATTTGTGTTGATTGACCGAAAATGATTGGGAGATTGATGTTATGAGTGTATCTGAACATCCAAATCTGGACACTGTGCAAGGTACAGATTCACAAAAAGCAGTGAATGAAACCTTAGAAGATTATACTTTACGTTATGCTCCACACAGCTTTCGGCGCTGGAGTCCCAAAGTTGTTGCTATTACTGCACTTGGTGGTATTGCCTATCTTGCTGACTTTTCTATTGGTGCCAGTATTGGTATGTCTTATGGAACAACCAATGCTGTTTTCTCCATTTTATTTGCAGCGATTATTATCTTCTTAACCGGCATTCCTTTAGCCTACTACGCAGCTCGCTATAACATCGACCTTGACTTGATTACCCGCGGTGCAGGTTTTGGTTATATCGGTTCGGTCCTAACCAGTATCATTTTCGCCAGTTTCACCTTTATTTTCTTTGCCCTTGAAGGTTCAATCATGGCGCAAGGGTTATTGCTCGGTTTAGGCATTCCGCTTTGGGCAGGTTACCTCATCTCAACCGTTATGGTCATTCCACTCGTCATTTACGGCATGAAAACTTTAAGTAAATTACAAGTCTGGACTACCCCACTTTGGCTCGTTCTAATGATTGGTCCTGTGGCCTATCTGATTTACCAAGAACCTACCTTAGTTAGCCAGTTTGCAACTTTTACAGGTCATGAAGGTTTTGCACCTGTAGATATGGCAGCGATCATGCTTGGTGCGGGTATATGCTTATCCCTAATTATGCAAATCGGTGAGCAAATTGACTACCTACGCTTCATGCCTGCAAAAACAAAAGAAAATAGCAAAGCATGGTGGGCTGCAGTTATTTCAGCAGGTCCGGGCTGGGTGATTTTAGGGGCGATTAAACAAATTATTGGGGCATTTTTAGGTTTCTATTTACTCACTAAAATACCGGGCGTAAACAGTACCGAACCTGTTCAACAGTTTAATGCAGCGTTTCATGACATGCTTCCGGGCTGGGCCGCTTTAACACTTGCAGTGATTTTGGTGGTTATTTCTCAAATTAAAATTAATGTGACCAATGCTTACTCTGGTTCCCTTGCATGGACAAGTGCCTACACTCGTATTAGCAAACATTATCCGGGTCGTATTGTCTTTGTGATTGTAAACTTGGCAATTGCGCTTGCCTTAATGGAAGGCAACATGTTTGCGGTACTGGGTAAAATCTTAGGATTCTATTCAAACTTTGCGATTGCATGGGTTGTGGTTGTCGCAACAGACATTTCAATCAACAAATATGTTTTAAAACTTTCACCAAAAGAACCGGAATACCGCCGTGACATGCTCTACAACGTAAACCCTGTCGGTATGGTTGCTTTCCTTGTATCAGCAGGTTTATCAATTGCAGCATTCTTCGGATTACTTGGTAGTTTCTTGGCGCCTTACTCTCCAATTATTGCACTTGTACTTGCTTTTGTATTAACACCAATCATGGGCCTATTAACCAAAGGAAAATACTACATCAAGTCACACGATGACGGCGTTAAAGAACCACGTTACGATGCTGAAGGTACACCAGTAGCAACTGTTTATCACTGCCGCGTATGTGAGCAAGGCTATGAGCGTCCAGATATTCTGTTCTCTCACAAACATAACGGTACAATTTGTTCTTTGTGTAAAACACTCGATGCTTAACTCCCTTACCAATTAAAAAGAAGCTTTAAAGCTTCTTTTTTTACATCTGATGATTTAGCCAATTGGAAATAAACGCTCAGGCACCACATCTTTCATCACAATGGTTGAGATAAGCCGTTGCACACTTGGAATAGCCGATAATTTTTCGTCATATAAACGCTGAAAAGCTGGTAAATCTTTAGCGACAACATGGAGTAAATAGTCAGGTTCACCAAACAAACGCTGCGCCTGAATAATTTGCGGAATCTCAATCACGGCATTTTCAAACTTCTCAACTGCCTGTTTATCGCCTTCTTTAAGCGTAATAAAAACAATTGCTGAAAACTCAAAACCGACTAAGTTTGGGTCGAGCTCTGCCCGATAGCCTTTGATAGCTCCCGACTCTTCTAAAGCCTTCACTCGTCTGTGACAAGGTGAAATGCTCAAACCAACTTTTTCTGCCAATTCAGTGATAGATAATCGGCCATTTAATTGCAATTCAGCAAGAATCTTTTTATCTATGCGGTCCATTTAGAAAAATTTACCCCAAATGTATGTGATATGAGCAAACATTTAAAAGCACATTCTAAATACATGAGCATATTATTTTCAACAAGCTCGAATAAATAGGGATTTTTTCTAAACCACGGGCGAAACCTTTGGAAAATTGTTTGCCGAGATAAGCATATGGCTTTTAACATTTTTATTGCATTTTGGAGTGTCTCCATTCTTTTTATTATTACGCCAGGGGCAGACTGGGCCTACGCTATTTCCGCAGGTATTAAGGGTAAAGTCGTCGTCCCCGCTGTTGCAGGTATGCTATTCGGGCACTTTATTACGATTTTATTGGTAGCGGCTGGTGTTGGTCTGCTTGTAGCAAATAACCCAACTGCTCTGATGATCCTTACTGTTGCGGGTTCTGCTTATTTATTATGGATGGGAATAAACTTATTACTTACCCCTCCAACTCCGAACGAGTCTGGTTCTGAAAAGGCTCAGTCATGGTTGAGATGGGCTACCAAAGGCGTTTATGTGAGTGGATTAAACCCGAAAGTTTTTTTACTCTTTTTAGCTCTGCTTCCTCAATTTATTGACATTACAGCTTCATGGTCAGTGACAACACAAATTGTAGCCTTTGGTGTTGTCCACATAATTAGCTGCGCGATTATTTACTTAATGGTGGGTTATGGTTCAGAGGCTATTTTGAAAACCAGACCACAAGCAGCCCAATTAGTTGGCCGTTTTTCGGGTGGCTTGATGGTCGTTATCGCTACCTGTCTATTGATTGGGCAAATTTAAAAAGTCATTCAACGAAAAGTTACTGACCATCATTTCTGGTCAGTAACTTGAATAATAAAATATAAGAAAATTTATCTCATACGTTTAAGGTTATAGGTCACCACTCCCCAAATCACCAGTTCTTGCCCCTCTTCAATATAAATATTTTGATAATCAGGATTTTCTGCTTTTAGCCACACTTTAGGAGGTTGAAATTGGGTATCAATCATTAAGCGCTTAACAGTGAAATCATTGTCGATAAGTGCAATCACAATATCGCCCGATTTAGCAGGAATACTACGGTCCACAATAAGTGGATCATCAATATCAATTCCGGCATCTAACATAGACAACGAATTAGCTTTCACAATAAACGTGGCATTTTCATTTCTAATTAAATATTCATTTAAATCGAGTGCTTGCTCAATATCATCTTGCGCTGGTGATGGGAAACCCGCAGCAACACGTTCTGTCGCCAAAGGAATATGGTAAATTTTGTCGTTGTTCGGATGGACCTGCTGTATCTTTAGTTTTGAAGTGAAATCTGTCTGGTTATCGGTTTTGACATTATTCAGTAACCAATTTTTGATAAAGTTGACTTGAGATTCAGGAACACGAATCACTTTAGTGGGTTCATTGAACTGTGCTTTACGGCCGGCGTTTTCCCGTGCACCGCCATGCTCGAATTCTTTCTTCTTTGGCATATCGCCTCCATTTCACCGTTCAAATCCTACACAAACAATGTAACTTGAAAAAGTTACATTTTCAAGTTGACGAAATATTTTTTTTGCATAACAATAAATTTCATGATCAGATTTTAATCCATTTTGCTTTTAACAGGGATGCTAAAACGAAAATGGCAATTTGAAGAGAATCAAAACCTATTGTGAAATAGTCCTTATTACTGACTGTTTTGATTTTTATCAATGAAATTCTGAACACTTAAATATGAGTTAGATTCAGTTTTTGGTATGGAGACATGCGAAATGAAAAATCAACGTGATGCAGTTTTAGGTTATGCAGATGAACAACATGCCTACTATATCCGTCTTATTGAAAATGATGCGGTATTAGGCGAAAGCTATGGAATTTTCTGTGAAAATCCGGAAAGTGAAGCAGCCGAAAGTATTATGACGACACTATTTTTAAAGAAATCATTTTGGTTAAATGGTTCAGAATTCACAGATATTGTAAAAGGCTTACATCCCCTTACCCATTCATAAGTTTAAAATAATAAAAATAAAGGAGGCATAATGCCTCCTTTATTCTCAAAAACTGTTTGCTTAAGACGTAAAGCGTCCATAAGCATCGCGTTTTTGATTACGAGAGTTCTGACCACGACCATCTGAACGGCCACGACGGTCATCATCGTCGTCATCGTCATCACGACGGCTGCGACCACGGCCTCGGCCACCTGAACGACCACGGTCATCATCTTCATCGTCGTCATCATAACGACTGCGGCCACGGCCTCGACCACCTGAACGACCACGGTCATCATCTTCGTCATCATCGTCACGACGGCTGCGACCACGGCCTCGGCCACCTGAACGGCCACGGTCATCATCTTCATCGTCGTCATCATAACGACTGCGACCACGGCCTCGGCCACCTGAGCGACCGCGATCATCATCTTCGTCGTCATCGTCACGACGGCTGCGACCACGGCCTCGGCCACCTGAACGACCGCGATCATCATCTTCATCGTCGTCATCATAACGGCTGCGACCACGGCCTCGGCCACCTGAACGGCCACGATCATCATCTTCGTCGTCATCGTCACGACGGCTGCGACCACGACCTCGACCGCCCGAACGGCCACGATCATCATCTTCATCGTCGTCATCATAACGGCTGCGACTACGACCTCGGCCACCTGAGCGACCGCGATCATCATCTTCATCGTCGTCATCACGGCGGCTGCGGCCACGACCTCGACCGCCCGAACGACCGCGATCATCATCTTCATCGTCGTCATCACGACGGCTGCGGCCACGGCCTCGGCCACCTGAACGACCGCGATCATCATCTTCATCGTCGTCATCACGACTGCGACCACGGCCACGACCGCCTGAGCGACCGCGATCATCATCTTCATCGTCGTCATCACGACTGCGGCCACGGCCTCGACCGCCTGAGCGACCGCGATCATCATCTTCGTCGTCATCATCATAACGACTGCGGCCACGGCCTCGACCACTTGAACGGCCGCGGTCATCATCTTCGTCGTCATCATAACGGCTGCGACCACGACCATTACGATCATCGTTTTTATGACTTAAAGCACCAGCTTCACGAGCCTCTTCTGAGGTAAATTCATGTGCGTTACCACTGGCATGTGCAGCACGGCCAGCTTCACGAGCTTCTTCTGAAGTAAATTCATGCGCATTGCCACTGGCATGTGCAGCTCGCCCACCTTTACTGGCTATTTCTCTGACTCTTTCAGGATCCATACTTGCAAATCCACGATTTGAAGTACCTGAACTATTGTTATCATCTTCATATCTAGTATTAGCCATAGTTATATCTTCCTATATTAAAATTATAAGTCGCTACCGCTTTTATTGAACGGATAAATTTAAGATAAGAGATTTAAAATATTTTTATACCCATGCTATGTTTCAATCTTTTTAAATGTATATAATTTAAATTTCAAATAAAAACTCTAACTTCATTATTTAAATAAAGATTTCCTTAGTTAAAATATTTATAAATTATTAGCTAATTTTACTTTTTAAATACTCACCATACTTATTATTACTCAAACCTACATAACAATATATTTTTACAAATGCATTTAAAAATTCAGGCTAAATAACACAAACTTTCATAACGTACAAATCAATAAAAAACAAAAACATCTTCACTATTGAAGAAACAAACCTAAAATATAATTAAATTTACTTAAAAACAATAACATAAACTATTACTTTTGCATAAAAACTTTACTTGAGTGATTAAAATCAAGATTTAAAATTAATATATAATATTTGTGAGAAAAGAATGATGCAACCTATTCATACACACTCAACGCTACAATATATTCATATTTCTGTACCTGAAATCTTACTCAGTAATATTCAAATAAAAAATTCTTGGCAAGATTATAACCAAGAATGGAGCTATAGATTAGACCCGCCTCACGCAAGCCATCCTTTTCAGAGAGACTTGTATATTATTAAATCAAAAAATATTGAAACGGAAGATATAAAAAAATTACTAGATAATACAGTTGTTAAAAACAGTAAAAATAAAGATGACTTAAAAAATATAGTCGAAGCGGAAACAGTAATAAAAGAAATTTTAGATTTATCTAATTATATACCTATAGAAAATTGGCTAAATGATACAGGTAATCGATCAATTATTGAAAGTATGATTGATAAAAACAAGGTTAAGTTATTGGATATTGTCTAACCTAACTTGATATGTTATATTTTTTTACATCCTTATATATAAAATAACAAAGACAACTTTTTAAAAAAGACTATTTACTCATATTCACGTGCAGATTAACCAATATAGAGGGACTGAAAATTAAATAGAGGTAGTCTAGACATGGAAAATACAACGAATCAGTATCCATCAGAAGTTCCTGCACAAGTTCAACCTCATCAGCCAGGTGATCAGGAGAAAATGCATCCTGAACCAGAAATTATTAAAGCATCCCATAAAGGCAGTGAAAAACTAAAAGGCAAAGTTGCCGTCATTAGCGGTGGTGATAGCGGTATAGGCCGTTCAGTTGCCGTACTATTTGCCCGTGAAGGTGCCGATATTGCTGTACTGTACCTTGAAGAAGACCAAGATGCCGAAATTACTAAACAGCTTATTGAAAAGGAAGGACAACAATGTCTTTTATTAAAAGGTGATATTTCCGATCCAGACCTTGCAAAACAAAATATTGATAAGGTTTTACAGCATTTTGGTAAAATTAATATTTTAGTAAATAATGCGGGTGTGCAATATCAACAAAAAGAAATTGAAAGTATTAGTAATGAACAATTAGAAAAAACATTTAAAACAAATATTTTTGCCATGTTTTATTTAACCAAAGAAGCCATTCCTTATATGGAGGAAGGCGATAGCATTATTAACACCACCAGTATTACCAGTTACCAAGGTCATGATGAGTTGATTGACTATGCAAGTACTAAAGGTGCAATTACCTCTTTTACTCGTAGTCTATCGAACAATTTAATGAAGCAGAAAAAAGGTATTCGTGTAAATGGTGTTGCACCAGGCCCAATCTGGACTCCCCTTATTCCAAGTAGTTTCGATGCCGAGACTGTCGAAAAGTTTGGTAAAGATACCCCAATGGGTAGAATGGGTCAGCCAAGTGAAGTCGCCCCTGCTTATCTTTTCCTTGCCTCAGATGATGCAAGTTATATTACAGGTCAGGTTATTCATGTAAATGGCGGTCAAATTGTTAATGGCTAATGATATAAGTTAGAAAAAGCCCTGAAAGCGTTTAAACTTTCAGGGCTTTTTTTATTTAAGCCGGTACATGTGCGGCTATTTGTTCTCGTGACCAAACACGGTGTGCTTTAATCAGGTTCTTAAATTTTTCCGCAACATGCTGGAACTCATCTTCAATTAAAGTTCCTTCATCTGCCACTAAACCTAATGGCTCAAGCAAATCAGATTTATTACCTAAAAATACGATTGGCTTTAAGTGTTTATAAGCTTCGAGTAAGTAATGACGAGCTACCCCGTCTTGCATAACTGTATTTAGGTTATCTCCATCCGGAATAATTACCGCATCATAGGCAATTGAAGGCTCAGACATTTGCATGCCATCAGCCACAATAACGTTATCTTTATGATCTTTTACTGGAGCCAAGCTCGGCGCTAGTAAATGAAGGATTACGCCTTCTTTAATTGCCCAGTTTTTAATAGCCTCCAATGCATCAGACTTCACCATGTTATGGATAAGTACGGCAACTTTTCTACCTTGAATATCTTCAGGTGGGAAAGCTAAAAAAGATAACTTGGCAGATTTTTCAACTGCTGTTTTCTTATAGTTTAGGGTTAAGTCAGGCACTTCAATACCTAAATTTGCCCCTACTTGGCGTGCCAAATCTAAGTCGATATTAGCCAAAATTTGTTGAACTTGACGCTCACGAATATGCTTTCTTTGAACTTTACTTAATTCAAAAGTATAGGCATCGACCACATGTTTTTGTTCATGCGGTGCAAGGCTTTTGTAATATAGTCGCGGTTGAGAGAAATAATCAGAGAACGTCTCACTTCTTTGACGAAGTTTATGGCCACTAATTTTTTCAGGATAACTTTCAAAACCACCATTTGATGCCGCTGGCGGTGTTTCTACTGGCCAATTTCCATCAATTGAGTTTGGTTGATATGCAGCCTGTCCTTTATGAATGGTATGCTGATGAATACCATCACGTTGATTGTTATGGAATGGACACACAGGTTTGTTAATCGGAATTTGGTGGAAGTTTGGTCCACCTAAACGGCTTAACTGGGTATCTGTGTATGAAAATAGACGTGCTTGTAAAAGTGGGTCATCAGTAAAATCAATACCAGGTACTACATGACCCGGACAGAAAGCTACCTGCTCTGTTTCAGCAAAGAAGTTATCTACATTTCTATTTAAAACGAATCGACCAATTGGCGTAACAGGTACTAATTCTTCAGGAATAATTTTTGTTGGGTCCAGCAAATCGAAGTCAAAGTTCATTTCATCTTCTTCTTCGACAATCTGCACACCGAGTTCCCATTCTGGATAAAAACCTTGCTCAATTGCTTCATAAAGATCACGACGGTGGAAATCCGGGTCTTTACCTGCAAGTTTTTGAGCTTCATCCCATACCAGCGCACTTAAACCTTGCTTTGGTGTCCAGTGAAATTTCACAAAATGTGATTTACCTTCAGCATTAATTAAACGGAACGTATGCACACCAAAACCTTGGATCGAACGTAAGTTACGAGGAATCGCACGGTCTGACATTGCCCAAATTACCGCATGTGCTGACTCGGGCACTAAAGATACAAAATCCCAGAAAGTATCATGCGCAGTTGCACCCGTTGGGATTTCTGTGTCCGGTTCAGGTTTTACTGCATGTACAAAGTCTGGAAATTTAATCCCGTCTTGCACGAAAAAGACAGGTGCGTTATTTCCTACCAAGTCGAAGTTACCTTCTTGGGTATAAAACTTAATGGCAAAACCGCGGATATCACGAACAGTGTCGGCTGAACCACGAGGCCCTTGCACTGTTGAAAAACGTACAAAAATAGGCGTCTGAATAGTTGGGTCTGTCAAGAATCCAGCTTTGGTTAAACGTTCGTTTCCTTCATATGCCTGAAAATAACCATGCGCCCCTACACCACGCGCATGCACAATACGCTCAGGTATACGCTCATGGTCAAAGTGGGTGATTTTTTCTCTTAAAATGAAATCTTCCAATAAAGTCGAGCCACGAATACCCGCTCTTAAGCTATTTTGGTTATCCGCTATTTTAACCCCCTGATTTGTGGTTAAAGCTTCATTAGTTGCATCATCTCTAACTGTGTCTAACTGTTCAGTTTTCTGGGTAGTATTGGCTTTATTTGCTGCATCGGCACCAGCCATTTCACTTGTTTTATTGGTTGATTTAGTATTGTCGTTCATGTCCATTACCTATGTTTTTGAAAGTTAAACTTGGGGTTGAAGTAGAAAACGTTTATAAAACTAGTTTTTAAACGTACCTAAATAAGGAAAAAGGAGTTCTACGTATTTACGAGTACTCCAAAGACCAATACTTTTATGATGAGAATCTGGGGCAAGAAACGGAGTAAGTTTGCAAATCTTTATGGCAAGGTCACTTGATTGTTGGACGCGCTCTTGTAGTGCATCAAGTTCGCCATCCGAGATATAACTAAATAGATAGTCCTGAATACGCTGACTATTCTTTAGTTCTCTGCTGTATGCCAAGAAGCTAGAAGAATGATCACTACCAGCAATCCAGTCATGAATAATTTGGCGCTCTACAGGGTTAAACACCCCAAACATTTTTCCATTTTCTTCATTAATCATTCGCCAGAATACGCTCTGTTCAGGGTCGATATTAAACTTAATCCATTTGTGTTCAGTTAAATGAGTGATTAAACCTGCAATGTCATCGGGATTTGATAACCATTGATTAATGGTCTTGCACCCAAACTGTCTGGTTTCGTTATGGATTAACTGACCGACAAGCGCCTTTCTTTTGAAAATTCTATGGACAAAGTCTTCAGTATTTAAATTTTTTATAATGTTTGAAGAGGATACCCCATGATTATTAAGGGCAAAACCACGTTTTAGCTTGGTCAAGAAGAGTTCTTTATCTCTATATTTATTATAAATATCTTCAATAACTTTAATGGCTTTATAGGCATGGCCATTGTCAATATTGTCGATAGTGATATGAAGATTAAAGTATTTAGAATCAATACCTAATTCAGCAAGCTCATAATTCGAAATTAAAAGATGCAGTGGTAACTGCTCATAGCCTAAATTAAAACCCACAATCTCGGGAATAAACTCAGGAGGTGCATAACCCAGAGCAAGCTGCACAACTGCTTGATGATAATACTCGTCTTCTAAAAGCAGATCGAAACTGTCTAGCCCTAGACTGCGTAAAAGGTCATCATAGATACAGACATGGTTTGCTTTTGGCTCACCTAACCCAAGCTCTTCGAGATAAGTAATAATTAATTCATGAAAAATAGGATCATTCCAATAATGCACTGAGCTATATAGCCATGCACCGTCTACTTTTTTGGTTGGAGACACCTTTATTAAAAACTCAAATGCCTGAGCGACGTTCTTAAAATACTCTCTATCTTGACCAGATTGTCTACGATTTAAATATGCCTGAAATTCCTGACAATTTTTTTTATTATCGTTTTCACACCATGCCTTAATCGAATTGATATCCGAAGGAAAATCTATTTCCTTCATCTCTAGTTTATCTATCTCTTTAGCAAGAAAATCTCTAGCCTTTTTCTCTTTCTCAAAACTAGAAACATCAGGATCAAGGAAAAAAACAAACAATTCATAATAATTTTGTTGATTATCTTGTAATAAATCGAATAATCGTTTTTTCACTACAACAGGCATTTTTATTCTCCGTTTGTGAGATATCAATTACCATACGTCACCCTAACTATAATCGAGTTTTAAGTTTGTTATTTTGCGTTATTAAAAAACATGGTAAATACAATAAATTTAAAAAATTCATAGACATATAAAATAACGTAAAATTACATTTAAACTTTTAGTATTATTTAAGCTACTGTTTTTATATAAAATTTGCAAATCTTAATCCAATTTTACATTAACTTTACCATCAAAATTATAAACATTAAAAAAATAACAAAGCAAACAATTAAATAGTTTTATAACATTTTAAAAACAATTGTAAGGAGAATTAAAATGTTCAATAAATGTTGCGAATTATTAGCAAAGGAAAAAATTAAAATTGCATTTTTTGAAAGCGCCTCTGCGGGTTACCTTGCTTATCGTTTCTCTTTAAGTCCTTATTCAGGCGATATACTGATTGGAAGCCTTGTAAGTTATGACCTTCGCGTAAAGGAAAATACCTTGCATATTTCAGAAGAACTTATTGAAAAATATACTGCAGAATCAATGCAAGTAACTGTTGAAATGATTAATAAAGGTAAAGAACTTTTACATGCTGACCTGTATGTTGCCTGTACTGGTCTTTTGAAAAAAGGCGGCTCTGAAACACCAGAAAAACCTGTAGGTACTTTCTTTTACTCAATATATTATAAAAATAATTTTTAAAATTTTAGACGTGTTTTAAGGGGGCCTGCCTTTTTAAAACTAAGAAAGTTGATTTACTATGTTACTCAAGATATAAAACTTATTATATTGGAAGACAAAACGCGTTAATTTTATATAAAAGTTAACAAATATACATTTAGAAATATTTATTATCTTTCTTAAATATTATGTGCTGAAATGTAATTTTTTAAATTTTCATATTAATAATGTTTATGACTTAAAATTACATATATTAGAAATCAGCAAGTTATTTAAAATTTATAAATTTTAAGTTTACAGTTAAATATAGGGTAACACCCCTACCCTACACATTTAAAATCTACATGTTTTAATAACCCTATCTGAAGCTCTCAGATAAAACACATCGTCATAATTGATATGAGGTATTAAAAATGAGCACTACTAATAATCAAGCAAATCAACGCAATAATCAGCAGCAACAACAACAGCAAAATGACAACCGTAATCAACAGCAACACGGTAACCAACAGCAAAACGATCAACAGCAACAAAATAACCAGCAACAACAGCAAAATGATAACCGCGGCCAACAACAAGGATCTAACCAAAAAGATTCTGGCCAACAAAACTCAAATAACAACCAACAACGTTAATCGTTTGTAGTTGTTCTTTGATGCGGTCGATCATTTAGGAAGGTGACCTCACCTTCCTAAATCAAAATATAAGCATAAAATTCAATAAAATATGAGGGAATTCTGATGACAGATCAAAATACAGATCATGCTCAATTGGTAGCTGGCGATCATAACTATTCTGACTCTCGCTGGCGCGAAAGCTATCTTACTCGACCTTATTATCAAGAAGCGCAATTAACTACACCAGATCTAGATTATGATCGTGATTTCTCTGCAGCTTATGAACTTGGTCATCGAGCTCGTTCTGAATCTAAAGAAGGAACTCAGTTTGAAGATATGGAAGGCAGCTTGCAGCAAAAATGGGAAGAGCTAAAAGCTGAGTCCCGCCTAAAATGGGAACACGCTAAACAAGCGATTAAAGATGCGTGGGATGATATGTAACATCCTCAAAAGGTCCATAGCTATAAGCTTATTTCCTATTGGCCCTGGGAAATAGGCTTTTTTATTGTCCTAACATTATGAGCATTAAAAAAATGGTGGCATATTAAAATTATGACTAAGATATTGATTTGCTAAATTTGGATCATCAAAAACTTCTTTTTTAAATTGTACGCTCGGTGTTGTAGCGAGTACATGTGTCGGCTTAATAGTAACTTCCACTACATACTTATTTTGCTCATACTTGGCTTTTACGCCATAAATCTCAGAATCATTAATGCAAGTTCCATCTGTAAAATATACAAACATACGTACTACCTTAAATATTACTCATCATAGCGGTCTTATCAAAAATAAAGCCTGACTAGATAATCAGGTCAGGCCTTTCATCAAAATTAACTTTGATTTTTTTTAAAATATTCAATTATTTCTTCCCCATTATTTACAGGCTTTTTCTGCGAAGGGTAAGTTTCTTCATAGGCATAGGCGGGTAAAGTAATTTTAGCTCGAATTGGAGGTAATTTTTCTTGTCCACCTGTGGTAATTCGCTCAATAAAACCAGCAAGCCAAAGGACAAACTCCTGAGTATTTTTACTTTTAGGAATAAGACTTAAATCCAATTTAATTTTTGACTCTTGCAAAGGTTTAATGAGTATTTCGGCAAAATCAATATAATTATATAAAAGCTTTAATTTTGTCCCCTTTATTTCTTGTCTGAGTTCAATCATCAAATTATTAAGATCTTCCATCGGATCATCCGTAAAGCCTTTTTTTTCTTTAACATTTTGATATATTTTCTCAGCTATTTTTAAATATTGGGGCATATCCTTACCTTTTATAGTTCGCTCTTACTAAAATGAATTTTGGATGAATATAAGTAAGCTATTGTGTTTGTTTTATTAACTTTTTGAAACGGTAACTTAAAATTGCAACAAAACGGTAACAACAAATTCTCCAAATTGTAAAAACAAAATAAATATTTGATTAATTTTATATTTTTATATATTTCATTATTATTAAATTATATTTTTTATATAAAATAACGATTAAAAAAGCCTACTAATAAAGTAGGCTTTTGAGAGAAGCTAATCTATTACGAGTTTTTATTCATGTCATGAGATGTAGCTGGATCACTTGCTTCATGCATGCCGTCATTTTTTGAATTACGATCTTGGCAAGCACTCATACCCATAGCAATTGCCAACACCATACTTACTGCACAAACGATTCTTACCATTTAAATCACCTTTATAAATATTAAAATGTAGGTTTATGAATAACATTATCTTATGTTGGCCTACCGCAGTGGTTCTCTTAACTTTTGTAGATTATGCAAGCTTTTGTAAAAACCAAAAATTATGATTAATAAAATTATATTTCTTGCAATTGATATTTTGGTTATTTTTTGGCAAGCAATGTTTAGGAGACTCTGGTCATGTTATAAAATTCGAATTATTAAATAGTTTAGCCAAACAACACACCCAATTAGAGATATTGATATACTATACAAATAAACAATTAATAAATATTTGATATATAAGATTAAAAAATAATAGCGTGACTTATATTCAAATTATTTATACTCATATTATATTTTTTAATTTTTCTATTTTCTAAATAAAAACAGTGAAATATTTATATCAAGTTATATAAATCAATCTTTTATTTTTGCAATTGACCCACCACAATGCTCAGCTTATGATGCTCGCGCTGACCAATTTTGTCAGTCGGTTTTAGCAGACCGTCTACCTAAGTGCACTAAAAACACGTTTTTTGGTGTGACGCCCCTCGTGCCTTTGATGGAGGAACGGGAGTGGGACACCCTTGGGTGTGCTGGTTTCTTAGGTATCAGTCTGCTAACCCTCTTTCGTTTCGCCACCATAATAATGAGCAATGAGTGGGCATAACTTCTTTTAACCAAGGAGTCACTCATGACTATTATTCTATATTTTTTAAATTCTTTTATTAAACCTACTTACATTCAACCTCTTTTATTCAAGCAGTCATTTCTTAGAGTTCTTTCTCATCCTCTGTTTAAAAGAACTACCTACTATAGATTTCGAAAAATTTTTACTTAATCTTTTTGTCTACCCATCTTGATATACAAGATTGGGGCAGAAGTTTTATGTATTCAAAATCACATAAAGATTAAAACTTCTATCAACATCACTTAACGATAACAACAACCCATGAAGAGTAACAAGAATGTTTTTTCTCTATCGTTTTGGTTTGGTGAGCCTTCTGACAATAGGTGTTTTAAATTTGATGGGGTGCAGGCCAATGAGTAAAAATGAATTTAATACGCGTTGTGTATGGGCCGGACATGACCTTTCAGCGTGTAATTGTATTTATAATTCTTTAGAGCAGCATTATTCACCCCAATTTGTAGAAAGTTTACCAAAATTAAGTTTGCAAAATATTGATACAAAAATGAACTTTGTAGAAACCATGAATCAAACAATGCAGCAGTGCCAATTGAGTGCGAGCAAACACTAAACTAATTTATAGAGGCATGCCCTACCAAAAAATCCAAGAATGTACGTACACGATTAGGAACATACTTATCGTGGCCAATCCAGACAGCATGAAATTCTTCAGTAGCATGAATATTCCAATCTTCAAGAATTTTGACGAGTTGTTTTTGCTGTAACGCATTTCGAGTCTGGAATTCATTTAGTTGAGCAATGCCGGCACCTGCCAGTGCCAACTGTAAAATTGCTTCGCCATGGTTTACTTTTAAAACTTTAGAGGGGGTTAGGCTGATTTCCTGAGTTGCTTTTTTAAATAACCAGGTTTTGTTCTGGCGTTGATAACTTACATCTAAAAGCTGATGTTCATGTAGTTCATCTGGATGCTCAGGACAACCGTACTTTTCAATATATACAGGAGAGCAAACATACTGTTTATAAGTACTGCCAAGCGATCGGGCCACCAAATTGGAACTTTTCAAAGGTCCTGTTCGAATCGCAACATCAATTCTTTGTTCAACCAAATTAATTACTTCATCACTCAAATGAGCTTCTAATTCAATTTCCGGGTAACGTTGATTAAACAAACTAATACAAGGCAATAAAAAGTGTGTCCAATATGAAAAACTGGTATGGATTCTAATTCGCCCTTTCGGTATATGATTTGCGGTAACCGCTTGTTCCAGTTCCTCTAAGTCATTGAGTATTTGAATGCCTTGCTCATAAAACTGGCATCCTTCACTGGTAAGCTGAAACTGACGTGTTGAACGATTGAGTAACCTGACACCCAATCTTTTTTCTAAACGAGAAATTAACTTGCTTACGGCAGACGGCGTCATATTACATGCTCTTGCTACCGCTGAAAAACTTCCAAGCTCGACCACCCTTATAAAAATTGCTAACTCGCCAGAACGATTGATATCAAAATAAGACATAGCAAAATTTATTTATGAATTAGATTCACAAATCTTATTCCGCTTAGACCGCTATAACAAGGCATCAATTTGTTTCAACATACCTTTAATTCGTTTTAAAGAGTTCTTGAGATGAAACTTTATCAAGCTACCCTATTTTCTTTGGTTTTAATTACGAGCTTGGCACAAGCTGATGTAGAAAACAGCCAATGGATTACCACTTGGTCTGCGAGCCCTCAAAAAGTCTGGAATAAAGACTTCGTTTTTCCAACACTCATTCCAGAGCAAGTATCTAATCAGACTATTAGACAAATGAGCAAAATTAGTTTGGGCGGTGAAGAGGTTCGGCTCGTTTTTACCAATCAATATGGTAAACAGCCACTTTATATTGATCAAACAACGATTGGTTTAGCGAATGCAGTAACTCTAAAATCTAAGAGCACCTATCCCGTTTATTTTTCTGGTCAACTTAAAGCAAGAATTTTACCTGGCAAACAACTCATAAGTGATCCAATTCAGTTGCCTGTACCCGATCATGCTCAATTGGTGGTGAATAGCTTTATTCAAAAGCCTACAACGTTTAAAACATTTCATTGGGATGCCAAACAAACCAGTTGGCTGATTAGTGGAAATCAGACAACAAATTTCACTACGCCAACCGATGCCAAAACAACGACGGCACGGTTATTACTGTCTGCAATAGAGGTAAAACCCAAACAAAAGGCTCATGTAGTTGCAGTTGTTGGAGATTCAATTACCGATGGGGCGACTGCAACCTTAGATGCAAATACAAGATGGACCGATTTTTTAGCGAAACGTTTATCTGCACATCGTGTGGCCGTGATTAATAGTGGCATTTCAGGAAATCGATTACTTACCGATGGTATGGGTGATAGCGTTTTAAAACGTTTAAACAGTGAGATATTTCAATATTCAGGAGTTAAAACTTTAATTGTTTTGGTCGGTATCAATGACATTTCATGGCCCGGTACAGCTTTTGCACCTAAACAGCAAATACCCTCTTTTGAGGCGCTCACTCAAGGTTATCGACGTGTTGTAAGTGAGGCCCATAAACATAATATTCAGGTGATTGGTGCAACCTTACTTCCGTTCTCTGGTGCTTTGCCTAATACCCCTTTAGATAATTATTATCAACCCAACAAAGATCAATTACGTCAGCGCATTAACCACTGGATGAGGACCAGTCATACCTTTGATGGTGTGCTTGATCTTGATGAAGGCCTAAAAGATCCAAAACATCCCAATCGATTAAATCCAATTTATGACTCTGGAGATCATTTACATCCTAATGATCGCGGCAATCAGCATATGGCAGAATTGGTAGATTTAGATCAAATTATTAAAAATTAATGTTTCCCCATCAGGTGAAATCTTCACATGATGGGGCTGCTTATTTAAAAATCATAACTCGCTATCATGTTGAAGCGGTTATCAATCCCGTTGCGATTATCGAATGTTTCTCGTTCTCCATAAACATATTCGATACCCAAAGTAATCGGCTTATACGGGTTATAAAGTGCATTCACCCAACCTTGCCAAAGCTGTTTGTTTTGGGTGGTACTAGTACGCTGTAATTCGGCAAAACGGTTATCATCTTTAGCCTTCATATAGCCATAGCCTAAAGTCGAGCGAATTTGCGGTGTAAATTGATGAGTGATACCCAAAGAAACCGTATCAAATTCATTGCTATGCATATTGTTTTGATCGTCTATTGCATAGCCACTGTTACTCCATAGCAAGAAACGTCCATCACCTTTGACATGGTAATAATCGGCTTTAAGTAATGTATCAAGGGTAATTTGATATTTACCGCCCAAGCCTACACCCCACGCCCACTCACTATCATTGTTAGTTCTTTTTTCTGCAACAAAACTACGGCCTGAAAGCATCGAACCATTGGCAAATTTATGATTTAAACGTCCGACTAAAGCAGGTAAACGCATTTTATTATCTGGATCTGTTGCCGCAGTATATTTCGGGTCTTCAACTGATACTGCAAAACTTGTATTTGCCGTTAAGTTATCGCTATAGCGAACAAGCGGCGATCTTAATAATGCACTACCTACAAATGTACCCGCATCAATTGTTTCTGGGTAATATTCAGGGGCAATAAATGTCGACCATGTTTGGCCAATAAGCCATTTATCAAAAGTTAAATAGGCATGACGTATGCGAAACTGATCACGTGTAGCCGCCCCAAAAAAGTCCATTTCTAACTTTCCGCCTACGTCACCAACGGCTGTAGGGGTTTTAAAATTCAATCCGAAGCGTGTCACATACACAGTACTGTGCAACTGGTCTTTCTGTGCAGATTCTTCTGGCGTATTTTCAAGAGGAACGCCGCTAATATTGTTATACATGCTAGATGCACCCTTAATTTGATAAGAAGCATCTGCTCGTATATAACCGTATAAGTTAAATTCTGCACCAGATTTAGTTAATGTTTGCTGTATAGGTTGTGGAGCTTGAGTAACTACAGGAGCAGCTTGTTCTACTCTTTTTTGAGCTAAAGATTTTTGAGCCTCCATATTAATTTGTAGCATAGCTCGTAGTTCTTTTATTTCTTGGCGAAGTTGCTCTATTTCAGGGTTTACCTGGTCTGCAAAAGCAGAAGACATAAGCAGAGTCACAGAAACTGCCAACAAACTTTTTTGAACCGTTGTATTTAAAATTTTCATCATGAAATTTTCCTTTAGACCTTTAAGTAGTCTTAAAAGTCTCGACATCCTTTTTGTTATGTACCTATCTAAAATAGATCCTTGAAAATTTGCCTTTCTTTCACAAGAAAGACGTTCCCTCATATTTTTTAGATCCACCCTCCCTAGTGCAGCAAAAGCAACTTTTTAATTTTCCATTTTTTATATTCTCTTCCACATTGAGAATATTCGGTTTTAAACCCTTATTTATATTCCCCAATAGTATTATTTTTTTGCAATAAACCCTTGATAAGTCAAAATTTGCGTATATGGCTGTACGCTTTCAAAGCCTGTCTCTTCCAAAAGTTTTATATATCCTTCAGTCGTTAAACTAAAAAAGTCCTCCGCCATACGCTCCAACATTTTTTGACATTGTTCTTCTGTTAACCCTTGAGCCAAACACAAATAATGTAATGCTTGAAGCTGCTGTGGATTTACACAAGTCATGAGGTCATAGGTAAGTAAAGGCGCTTTTTCTTTTAAGCGCTTATAAATATCCTTAAAGAAGGCTGGTTTTATGTCATCTGCAATAAAATGAGCCACAAGAATAGAAAGTGCAGCATCAAAGCAACTCTCGAGAGGTAAAGCTGAAGTTTCACCGTGAACAAAAGTGACTTGGGTAGACTTACCTAAAATCTCCACCTGCTCCTGAGCTTTTTGCAGCATGGTTAAAGATGGATCAACCGCTGTAAATTGCCAGTTTGGATGTCTTTTAAGTAAATAATCGAGTTCGTAACCCGTACCACAGCCCACAATTAAGATATGAGCATCTGGTGGCAACACCGACTGCAAAATGGCATCCACCTGTTGGTGGATCACTTCATAGCCCGGAATTAATTTACGAATATGCACATCATATCCTTCGACTATTTTAGGGCTATTAAAGTCTTTTGCCATTTTGCGTGTCCTCTATTTAAACCGTATTTCGATTTTCCTTTGTTGCACTTTGACCGAGCTTTTGACTTATTTAGTCAAAGACATTTCCCGTTAAATTAAGTTCAGCTCGCATAATTTCCTGCAATTTAAACTTTTGGGCTTTGCCAGAAGCAGTCATTGGAAACTCATTAAAGAATCGGACATAACGCGGCACTTTGTTGTGTGAAATGTGTTCTTTGCAAAATTGGCGGATGCTGTCTTCATCGACTTGGTGATGCTCATGCAGAATAATGCATGCACAAAGTTCTTCACCATATTTCGCATCTGGCAAGCCAATCACCTGTACATCGCTTACATCTGGATGAGTATATAAAAAGTCTTCAATCTCTTTTGGAAAGAGGTTTTCCCCACCACGAATCACGACATCTTTAATACGGCCTTTAATTTTAATAAAACCGTCTTGATCCATCTCGGCAATGTCACCCGTATGCATCCAGCCAGCCGCATCAATCACTTCACGGGTCTTTTCCTCTTCACCCCAATAACCAGCCATCACTGAATAACCACGGACGCATAGCTCCCCCAAAGTCCCTTGCGGAACAATTTGCCCTTCTAGATCAACAATTTTAATTTCAACATGCGGATGAACATGTCCAACTGTGCTTACCCGTTTATCAATCGAATCATTTACCGAGCTTTGTACACTCACTGGCGAGGTTTCGGTCATGCCATAACAAATGGTGATTTCAGACATATGCATTCGGTCTATAACACGTTGCATAATTTCACGCGGACAAGGACTACCTGCCATAATGCCTGTTCTTAAGCTCGACAGATCAAACTCATTAAACTGTTCATGTTCTAAGGTTGCAATAAACATGGTTGGTACGCCATAAGCTGCCGTACAACGTTCTTGATGAATCGCTTTTAAAGTTTCCAAAGGATTAAATACAGCCGATGGATAGACCATAGTTGACCCATGTGTCACACACGCCAGATTCCCCATCACCATGCCAAAACAATGGAACAATGGCACAGAAATACAGACTTTATCTTGGGGGGTTAAACGAATGCCTTCACCGACAAAATAACCATTATTTAAAATATTATGATGGGTTAACATGGTCCCTTTCGGGTTACCTGTTGTACCTGAGGTAAATTGGATATTAATAGTTTCATCAAACTGGAGCTGTCTGGCTAATTGTTTTAATTGTTCTAGCTGTTCAGAAGTTGGTGTAGTTAGTAAATCACTAAAACGATAAATACCTGTATGCTGTTGATCATCAATTTTAATAACAAATTTTAAATGTGGCAGTCGCTCTGAACTGAGCACTTTATCTGTACAGGTGGTTAACTCAGGGGCAATTTTTGTGAGTAATTCTTGATAATCCGTCGTTTTAAATTGAGAAGCAATAATCAATCCTTTGCATGAGACCTTATTCAACACATATTCAAGCTCATGAC
The DNA here is from genome assembly GCF_031196675.1 of Acinetobacter sp. 148. NCBI lineage: Bacteria > Pseudomonadati > Pseudomonadota > Gammaproteobacteria > Moraxellales > Moraxellaceae > Acinetobacter > Acinetobacter sp. 148. The sequence continues at coordinate 367,066 of NZ_JAVIMT010000085.1, forward strand.
TTTTATAAGCTGTATTTAGATTGACTAAAATAATCCCTGCTTTAAAAGCTGCAAACTGCGTAATGGTCCATTCCACACAGTTAGGTGACCAAATCGCTAATCGGTCTCCTTTTTTTAATCCCAATTTTAATAGGCTACAAGCAAAAGCGTTTACTTCATCCTGTAAAGCTTTATAGGTTAATCGTCTGTTTTGATGAAAACTGACAATCGCTTCCTTTTCAGCATATTGCTGACAGGCCTGATCAAATTGTTCACCAATGGTCATACCCAATAAGGGTTGTGTACTTGGTCCCGAGGCGTAGCTTAACCGTTCTTGTTGCATTGAATCATTCTCCTTGATTCTTTGTAATTCTCTTCTTACCTGATCTAATTGTTGTTACTGCAACTACTTTTCCAAACTACTTATTTTGTGTTGTTTTATCCTTTATATGCCCTATTTTTTCTGCACAGCATCTACACAAAAGTCAGCAATCTGTTTTGAAAAATAGTCTTTATACGCATGATCAAACTTTGTATTTTGAGCTGGGTCTAGGGGTTCAACCACCACATAAGTCATAGCACCGACTACACAAAGTGCTGCTGTGTTTAAATCATCCAAGACAAACTCACCACTTGCATTTCCATCCGCAAGTATTTTTTTAATACTTTGTTTAATCAATTGCTTCACACGAAAACGCTCATGTTCAACCGTTGAATCGACAGGTTCAAACATGAGTGAATATGCAAGCTGAGGACTATTGAGTGCCCGTTTTACAAAGGTTGCCACCGCCTTGTGTAATTTCTGCTTTGCCGATAAATCACTTTCGGTAATCGATTCAATCACCAATAGTTCTGTATTAATGGCATCAGACAAAACTTCTATTAGCACTTGGCTTTTATTATCGAAGTAGCGATAAACCAGTCCACTAGATACACCCGCTTGCTCTGCAATTGTTTGTATTTGTGCGTCTTTGAACCCTCCCTCTGAAATTATTTTTCTGGCTGAACTCAAAATCGATTTTCGATTTTGCTCCATCCGCTCTTGCATTAAAGATGATCGTTTATAGCTCATAATTTATTCTCTAACAAATAAAATGAATTGTAAATCATTTTATGAATCTGTATTCACTTTTTCAAAAAATCATTGTATGGTAATTATCAAATACCCACAAAATATTTTATGGACAACAAATATAACCAATAGGATGAAAATATCATGAACCTACGCAGCTTGAATTTCGGTCTAGATGAAACTTTAATTGCGCTTCAAGATTCGGTAGCCGCATTTTGTGCAAAGGAAATTGCACCAATTGCCCAACAAGTTGATCAAGACAACAAATTCCCTGCACATCTCTGGAAAAAATTCGGAGATATGGGCCTTTTAGGTATGACAGTTTCTGAAGAATATGGCGGAGCCAATATGGGTTATTTAGCTCATATTATTGCCATGCAAGAAATTTCCCGTGCTTCGGCAGCCATTGGTCTTTCTTATGGTGCTCATTCTAATTTATGTGTAAACCAGATTAACCGTAACGGTAACGAGCAGCAGAAACAAAAGTATTTACCAAAATTAATTTCCGGTGAATATGTTGGTGCCCTTGCCATGTCTGAGCCAAATGCCGGTTCCGATGTCGTCAGCATGAAATTACGCGCCGAGCAAAAAGGTGATCACTTTGTTTTAAACGGTTCAAAAATGTGGATTACCAACGGCGGTGATGCAGATGTGCTGGTCGTTTACACTAAAACTGACCCGCAAGCTGGCCCTAAAGGCATGACCGCATTCTTGATTGAAAAAGGCATGAAAGGCTTTAGTCACGGCAACCACTTAGACAAACTCGGTATGCGCGGCTCTAACACTTACCCCCTATTCTTTGACAATGTAGAAGTCCCTGCTGAAAACGTACTTGGTGGTGTGGGTAACGGGGTTAAAGTACTCATGAGTGGTTTGGACTATGAACGAGCAGTTTTAAGTGCCGGCCCTTTAGGTATTATGGATGCTTGTTTAGATGTGGTGATTCCTTACTTACATCAACGTGAACAGTTTGGTCAGGCTTTAGGTGAATTCCAGCTTATGCAAGGTAAACTTGCCGATATGTATTCAACATGGTTGGCATGTAAAGCTCTCGTTTATGCGGTTGGTGCTGCCTGCGATAAAGCGGATCATGACCGCAGCTTACGTAAAGATGCCGCAAGTGCCATTTTATATGCCGCTGAAAAAGCAACATGGATGGCGGGTGAAGCAATCCAGACTTTAGGTGGCAACGGTTATATCAATGAATTCCCTGCTGGGCGTTTATGGCGCGATGCAAAACTTTATGAAATTGGCGCGGGAACTTCTGAAATTCGCCGCATGCTGATTGGCCGCGAACTTTTCAATGAAACCAAATAATAATTATAAGTAAGGACGCATCTTATGAACCAATTACAAAGCAAGATTAATGTTCGAAGCGAAGACTTCAAAACAAACCAGCAAGCCATGCAAACATTGGTCACAGATCTCAAACAAGTTGCCCAGCGTATTGCTTTAGGCGGTGGTGAAAATGCCCGTCAAAAACATTTGGCTCGAGGTAAACTTTTACCCCGTGAACGTATTGATCAACTGATTGATGTCTGCACGGCATTTTTAGAAATTGGTCAATTGGCAGCGTACAACGTTTATGAAGATGATGTTCCTGCTGCGGGTGTGATTGCAGGTATTGGTCAAGTCAACGGCATCACTTGCATGATCGTTGCCAACGATGCAACGGTTAAGGGTGGAACGTATTATCCCCTAACGGTTAAAAAGCATTTACGCGCACAAGAAATTGCTGAACAAAATCACTTGCCTTGTATTTATTTGGTAGATTCAGGTGGTGCCTATTTACCAATGCAAGATGAGGTTTTCCCAGACCGCGATCACTTTGGGCGTATTTTCTATAATCAGGCGCGCATGTCGAGCCTAGGTATTGCCCAAATTGCCGTGGTGATGGGTAGCTGTACCGCAGGTGGTGCCTATGTACCAGCCATGTCTGATGAAACGATTATTGTCCGTAATCAAGGTACGATTTTCTTAGGTGGTCCTCCTCTGGTAAAAGCTGCAACTGGCGAAGTGGTGAGCAGTGAAGATTTAGGCGGTGGTGATGTTCACACACGTCTTTCAGGTGTAGCTGACCACTTAGCTGAAAATGATGAACATGCCATTGCGATTGCACGAAACATTGTTGCTAACTTAAATAAAAAGCCAAATGAGTTAAATAAGCAAATTGATGAACCATTATTTGATGCATCGGAACTCTATGGCGTGGTGCCAAGTGATGCGCGTAAACCTTTTGATGTACGTGAAGTGATTGCGCGTATTGTAGACGGCTCTCGCTTTGACGAGTTTAAAGCCCGCTTTGGCTCAACACTTGTAACGGGTTTCGCTTCTCTCTACGGCATGCCAGTCGGGATTATTGCCAATAACGGAATTTTATTTTCCGAGTCTGCTCAAAAAGGCGCTCACTTTATTGAACTGTGCACACAGCGCAATATTCCATTGTTATTTATACAAAACATCACTGGCTTTATGGTTGGTCGCCAGTATGAAAATGAAGGGATTGCCAAACACGGCGCTAAACTGGTGATGGCAGTTGCCACTGCAAATGTCCCTAAACTCACCCTAATTATTGGTGGTTCATTTGGTGCAGGTAACTACGGTATGTGTGGCCGCGCTTATTCACCACGCTTTTTATGGACATGGCCAAACTCTCGTATTTCAGTGATGGGCGGCGAACAAGCAGCGAGCGTACTTTCGACTTTAAAACGAGATCAAATTGAGCAAAAAGGTGCCGAGTGGTCAGCGCAAGAAGAAGACGAATTTAAACAACCAATTCGTGAACAATACGAGCGCCAAGGCCATCCATACTATGCTTCTGCCCGCCTTTGGGACGACGGTGTCATTGACCCAGCGCAAACTCGTCAGGTACTTGGTTTAAGCCTTGCTGCGGCCATGAACGCTCCAATCCAGCCAACCAAATTTGGCGTGTTCCGCATGTAAGAGGTGTATATGAGCTATCAATTTTTACAACTCGAACAACAAGGTCAGGTTGCCTATGTTTGGCTGAACCGCCCTGAATTGCACAATGCTTTTAATACGACAGTCATTGAAGAACTACATGCTTGCTTTAAGCAAATTAATACACGTGATGACATTCGTGTTGTGGTTTTAGCTGGTCGCGGTAAAAGCTTTTCGGCAGGTGCCGACCTCAACTGGATGAAACAGGCAGGTCAGGCATCTTCAGCAGAAAATGAAGCAGATGCATTAAAACTTGCGCAAATGCTTGATGCACTTGCAACACTTAAACAACCGACTATTGCCCGCGTGCATGGCATTGCCTTTGGCGGCGGTATGGGCTTAGCGTCGGCATGTGATATTTGCATTGCCAGCACTGATGCCAAGTTTGCAACCTCTGAAGTTCGTTTAGGTCTTGCTCCATCTACCATTAGTCCTTATGTGATTCGTGCGATTGGTGCAAGACAAGCTTCCCGTTACTTCTTAACTGCCGAACGGATTTCAGCACGTGAAGCCAAACAAATTGGTTTAGCACACGAAGTAGCAGATGCTGAAGACTTAGATAAAAAAGTTCAAGAAATTATTGATGCTCTATTACTCGGTGGCCCGCATGCCCAAGCGGCCTCAAAACAACTCATTCAAATGGTGAGCAACCAGACCATGAGCAATGACTTGCTGCAACAGACAGCACATCATATTGCTCAAGTTCGTCAAGGCAGTGAGGCAAAAGAAGGTCTAAGTGCCTTTTTAAATAAACAACAGCCTGCTTGGGTTTCTAACTCGAATAACAACAATTAAGGACGATCATCATGTTTGAAAAGATTTTAATTGCGAACCGTGGCGAGATTGCCTGCCGCGTAATTCGTACAGCTAAACAATTAGGTATTAGAACGGTTGCCGTTTACTCAGATGCAGACGCAAATGCACAACACGTCAAACTTGCAGATGAAGCGGTTTATATTGGTCAGTCCCCTGCAACTCAGAGTTATTTACAGGTTGATCGAATTATTCAAGCGGCGATTGATACAGGCAGTCAAGCGGTTCATCCAGGTTATGGTTTCCTTTCTGAAAATGATCAGTTTGCACTCGCTTGCCAACAACACAACATTTGCTTTATTGGCCCGCCAGTGGATGCCATTTTAGCGATGGGCTTAAAAGCGACCTCGAAAGCTTTAATGGAAAAAGCAGGTGTTCCTTTAACACCGGGTTATCACGGAACCAACCAAGATGCCGACTTTTTAAAACAACAGGCAGACCGAATTGGCTATCCTGTTTTAATTAAAGCCAGTGCGGGCGGCGGTGGTAAAGGCATGAGTCTGGTTGAACGCAGTGAAGATTTTCTGCATGCCTTAGCCTCTTGTAAACGTGAAGCCAAATCGAGCTTTGGTAATGATGATGTCTTGATTGAGCGTTATGTGATTCAACCGCGCCATATTGAAGTGCAAGTGTTTGGCGATACACATGGCAACTATGTACATTTGTTTGAACGCGACTGTTCTGTACAACGCCGTCACCAAAAAGTGTTAGAAGAAGCCCCTGCTCCACAAATGCCAAGCGAGAAGCTCGATGCAATGCGCCAAGCTGCAATTGATGCTGCACGAGCGGTAAATTATGTTGGTGCAGGTACGGTTGAGTTTATTGTGGAACAAGACGGAACGGCGTATTTCATGGAAATGAATACCCGTCTGCAAGTCGAGCACCCTGTTACTGAAATGATTACAGGTGAAGACTTGGTCGAGTGGCAACTTCGCGTCGCTTATGGCGAACCTTTACCTAAACTACAAAACGAATTAAAAATTCACGGACATGCGCTTGAAGCGCGGATTTACGCTGAAGAACCAGAAAAAGGCTTTTTACCTGCTAGTGGTAAAATCGACTATTTGCGCTATCCAACTCAAAACCAATATGTGCGTGTAGACAGCGGTATTATTGAAGGCGATGAAATCACGACCTATTACGACCCAATGATTGCCAAACTCATCGTATGGGGTAAAAACCGTGAAGCTGCGCTTATTCAAATGCAAAATGCTTTAAGCCAATTCCATGTCGATGGTTTAGGCAACAACATTGCTTTTCTTGAAAAAATTGTTCGTAGCGAATCGTTTAAACAAGCCAAGCTTGATACCAACCTGATTCAGCGTGAACAAAACTTCTTGTTTAGCCCTGAAGAGATCAAACCGGAACTGGTGGTAGCAGCGGCATTTATTGAGTTTTTAAGCCAACTTAATAACAACAGTTCAAGCCAAAAACAGCTTTGGCAGGCTCAACCGCTTTGGCGTTTAAATATTGCCTATCAGCACAGTATTAAACTGAACTATTTAAACCAAAATATTCAAATTAAATTTGCCTCAAATGAAGATGGCTTCACCGCAGAATATAATGGGCAAAGCTACCCAATTTCAGGTCAATTGCTTGATGCACATACTGCCTCTGTTCAAATTGGTGAGACTCAGCAAAAGCTACCTTTTAACCAAAGTCAGCAAGCCATTACCTTGTTCCAAAATGGTCAAAGCTATAAGTTTGCTTATATCCGCCAAGACTTTAATCAGGCAGATAGCCAAGCCGATGAAGGTCATTTAAAAGCCCCAATGCCGGGTGTGGTCACTCAAGTGCTAGTCAGTGCAAATCATAGCGTGAAGAAAGACGATATTTTAATGACGCTTGAAGCCATGAAAATGGAATATACCATCCGTGCCCCTAAAGATGGCGTGATTGTAGACTCCTATTTCCAAGTCGGTGATCAGGTCAAAGCTGGCGATGAGCTTGTGGAATTTCAGCCTGCTCAGGAGGAAGTTGCATGAGTGAATTTGTCAAAATCGTGGAGGTCGGTCCCAGAGACGGCCTCCAAAATGAAAAGCAGGCTTTAACTGTCGAACAACGCTTAAACTTTATTAATGACCTAATCAGTGCAGGCCTAAAATCCATTGAAGTCGGTTCATGCGTTTCGGCAAAATGGGTACCGCAAATGGCCCAAAGTGACGAGCTATTTAAGTTATTACCCCAAACAACCGATGTGCAATTTAGCCTGCTTACTCCAAATATTAAAGGTTTTGAAACTGCTCAAGCGGTAGGATGTAAAGAGGTCGCGGTGTTTACCGCAGCTTCTGAAAGTTTTACCCGTAAAAATATCAACTGTTCAATCGACGAAAGCTTTGAAAAGTTTAGCGATGTCATGAACGCAGCAAAAGCACATAACATCCGTGTACGCGGCTATGTCTCTTGTATTGTCGATTGTCCTTATGAAGGCGCAATTGCCCCTGAGCAAGTCGTAAAAGTGGTTAAACGACTCTATGACATGGGCTGCTATGAAGTGTCTTTAGGTGAAACCATTGGCACCGCAACACCAGATCGTGTTCAAAAGGTATGGCAAGCCTGTCTTGCTGAACTCGACAGCAAGGTTTTAGCTGGGCATTTCCACAACACCTATGGCATGGCTATTGCCAATATTTATCAGTCTTTACACCAAGGCATTCGTGTTTTTGACTCGTCTCTTGCAGGACTTGGCGGTTGCCCTTATGCCAAAGGCGCCTCTGGCAATGTATCAACCGAAGATTTGTTTTATTTGCTGTCACACATGGGTTTTGAAACTGGCATTAATTTAGAGAAGCTGATGCAAGCCAGCCAAAATATTAGCAATGTATTAAACCGAAAAAGCTTGTCGAATTATGCAAATGCGTATTGGCAAACCAAGTGTGCATAGTCATAAATTAAAATAGCTCAGCATCTGGTATAAAGCTGAATATTAGGCCAAGTACCAGATCATCCTATCTCATCTTTATTTCATTCTGTTCAGGAATTGGGATTCAATCCCTCATGCAATTTTTTTTAAATTTATCGTTCATCTCTGTATTAAATGCCTCTTTAAAAGAAGCATTTTCTACCCTATTTTTATTCTAATCCGTATTATTCTTCATCCTTTTTCAATTGTAATCCTTAAAAAATTTATCTCATTATTTATAAAAATAAGATGCATCCATTTCAATTCTTGGAGAAATATATTCTTCTACCCAATCCAGCCATGCGCGTGTTTTAGCATCAATAAAATGGCGTGAAGGCAATAAGGTATAAACTCCAATATCGGGCGAACGCCACTCAGGCAAGATATGACATAATCTTCCATTTTGAACCGCGTCTAAAGCCGAAAACATCGGCAATAACGCGACCCCCATATCCTGTTGCACCACATCTAACAATAACTCAGGGTTATCTGCAATGAGTTGCCCTCCAATGTCGATTTGACAAGACTCACCATTGGCATTTAACAAATGCCAATCTGGCGTAATAGACGGGTTTACCAAGCGTAAACAGGCATGATTTTTTAAGTCTTCTGGAGACTTAGGAACGCCATGTTTTTCTAGGTACGCGGGTGAAGCACATAAAACAGAAAAAATAGTGCCAATTCTGCGTGCAACAAAACGAGAGTCTGTTAATGATTCAGTGAGATAAAGACTGACATCCACCCCTTTTGCTAACAGGTCTGGAACGTATTGTGAGGTCGTATATTCCACGGTTAATTCGGGATAATGCTTACAAAACTCGGCCATGACAGGGAAAACATAATGATGCCCAAAGCTTCCCATACTTAATACACGTAAACGACCTTTAGGTTTAGATGCCGTTCCGGTGACTTCTGCCTCTGCTTCATCCACCATTGAAATAACTTGCCGACAACGCTCTGCATAAGTTGCACCAATATCAGTCAGTGCCTGCTGGCGCGTTGAGCGTTGTATTAATTTTGTACCTAAGCGTGTTTCTAGCTCGCTGATAAGACGTGAAACCTGTGCTGTGGTCAGATCCATCTGCTCAGCTGCTGCTGTGAAACTCCCGCTATCAATCACTTTCAGGAATGCATGCATTGCATGCAAAAGTCCACCATCGAGATTTTTGCGCATAACGTAAATATCTTTTCCTAAATTACGGATTGTTGCACCAGTTTAGATCAACCACAATGACTAAATGTACATACATTGGCACTAATTCTTTTTTAAGAAGAGGAACCGATCTTTTTTATTTCGTATGTCACTTGCTCCAAATATTCAACTGGATGTTGAAAAAAGAAAGTAGTCCGAGCTACTAAAAATTCTAAGGAGATATAAATGAATATAGCTACAAAAGTCACTCCAAATATTATTGCAACAAAGGATGTGTCACTTGAAGATAAATATGTAAGTGATAACGGTACAGCATTTATGACCGGCATTCAGGCACTTGTTCGGTTGCCTCTTGCCCAAACTCGCCGTGACGCGATCAATGGTTATCATACTGCTGGTTTTATTTCTGGTTATCGTGGTTCCCCTATTGGTAACTATGATAATTTCCTTTGGCAAGTTGAAGGATTACTTAAATCCCATAATGTCGTATTTCAACCTGGTGTAAACGAAGACTTGGCTGCTACCGCAATCTGGGGTACACAACAAGCAAATCTTTCAGGTCAAGGCAAATATGATGGAGTGTCTTCATGGTGGTATGGTAAAGGCCCGGGTGTTGACCGTTCAGGCGATGTACTCCGCCATGCTAACTTAGCTGGTACCTCTGAACGTGGTGGTGTTGTTGCTTTATTTGGTGATGACCACTCATGCAAATCTTCTACAGTTCCCCACCAGTCTGAACATGTCATGATTGGTTGCGGTATTCCAATTTTCTACCCAACATCCGTTCAACAAATTTTAGACTTTGGTGTTCACGCCATCGCAGTTTCACGCTTTTCTGGTCTTTGGACTTCAATGAAGCTAGTCAGTGAAATTGTAGAAACTTCCGCTTCAGTTCATGTCGACTTAGACCGTGTCACTCCTGTTATACCAGAAGATGTTAATTTCCCAGAGGGTGGCGTTAACATTCGTTGGCCAGATCATGGCATCCAACAAGAAGAACGTCTTTATAAATATCGCTTACCAGCTGTTTTGGCCTATGCCCGTGCGAATAAAATCAATACCGTAACATGGCCTTGTGAAAATGCCCGTATTGGTATTGCTGCAAGTGGTAAAGGTTATTTAGATACCATTGAAGCCCTACGTATTTTAGGAATTGAAGATGAAACAGCCCAACAGCTTGGGCTACGTGTTTATCAAGTTGGTCTAATCTGGCCTTTAGAACCACAAGGTATTCGTGAATTCGCCAAAGGTTTAGAAGAGTTGATCGTTATTGAAGAAAAACGTCCAATTCTTGAAACACAAATTAAAGATGAGCTTTACTCACTGCCTGATGACCAACGTCCTCGTGTCATTGGTAAAGCAACTGACGGCAAAGGTGAATGGAGTACCTCTATTGAAGAAGCACCGCTCATTGGTCACTATGAGTACCAGCCTGAACCGATTGCAAAAATGTTGGCTGCTCGCTTCTTAAAACTAGATATTCCAGAAAGCTTAAAAGTACAAATTCAAAGCAGAATCGACCTCCTACTAAAAGCAGAGCAAGAATCAAAACGTGTTATTGACCTTGCTGAACGTAAACCTTATTTCTGCAGTGGTTGCCCACATAACTCATCAACCGTCGTTCCTGAAGGTAGCCGTGCATTAGGTGGGATTGGTTGCCACTATATTGCTGTTTCGCTTGACCGTGGTACGGAAACATTCTCTCAAATGGGTGGTGAAGGTGTAAGCTGGGTCGGTGCATCGCCTTTTACCAATGAAAAACACATTTTTGCTAACCTTGGTGATGGGACTTACTTCCACTCAGGTTACTTGGCAATTCGTCAATCTATCGCTGCAAAAACCAATATCACCTATAAAATTCTCTACAACGACGCAGTCGCTATGACAGGCGGTCAGCATGTAGATGGTCATTTGAGCGTTGCACAATTAACTCGTCAGCTCGATGCCGAAGGTATTAAAAAACAAGTCATTGTGACTGATGAAATCAAACTGTTAAATGAAGAAGACGGTATTGCACCAGGTGTAGAAATTCGCCACCGTAATGAACTTGACGCAGTTCAACGTGAGCTACGTGAAATTTCAGGTGTAACTGCTTTAATTTATGTACAAACCTGTGCCAGTGAAAAACGCCGTCGCCGTAAACGCGATGCTTACCCTGACCCAGCTGAACGTTTATTCATTAATACCGATATTTGCGAAGGCTGTGGCGACTGTTCTAAAAAATCAAACTGTTTATCTATTGAGCCAGTAGAAACAGCTTTAGGCACTAAACGTCAAATTAACCAAAGTAGTTGTAATAAGGACTTCACTTGTGCTGAAGGGTTCTGCCCAAGCTTTGTGACTGTTCATACACGTGATATGAAACGTCCTGCTAAATTTGAAGGTATTAGCGCAGGATGGCCAACGTCCCCAATTATTCCTCAGTTATATGATGTTCCAAGTCGCATTATGGTCGGTGGTATTGGTGGTACGGGTGTTGTGACTATCGGTGCACTTCTTGGTATGGCAGCTCACCTAGAAGGCAAAGCAACACGTGTTATGGATATGGCAGGTCTTGCGCAAAAAGGTGGTACGGTTTATTCATACGTACAACTTGCAGCAAGTGATGAGCAAATTTCTTCGACCAAAATTCCAGCAGGTCAATGTGAATTACTCATTGGTGCAGATGCGGTAGTTGCTGGTAGTGGTGCAGCCCTTTCGCGCTTAAAAGAAGATGCTCTAGTCATTGTGAATGAAGACAGCACTCCTACTTCTGAGTTTATTAAATCTCGTGACTGGTATGCGCCTATTACCGATTTAATTGATCGTCTTCGTGGTCGTGTTCGTCAAGGTCAACTGGTTTCTCTACCAGCGGCTCGCATTGCCACACTACTCTTAGGTGATTCAATTTATACCAACCAGTTATTACTCGGTATGGCATGGCAATCTGGTCGCATTCCGCTATTACGTGAAAGCATTGAAAAAGCAATTCGCCTAAATGGTACGGCTGTTGAAAAGAACATCGAAGCTTTCCGCGTGGGTTGTCATCTTGCAAGTGACCCGACTTTAGCTGCTCGTTTACTTGCAGCAATGCCAAAAACCAAAACTCCGCAAACTTTGGCTGAACTTGTTGAAGACCGTTCTGCTCGTCTAACAGACTACTGGAATGAAGCTTATGCAGCTAAATACCGCACACTTGTAGAATTGGCAGCTAAAAAGTTACCAGAAGAGTTAACAGGTACGATTGCAACTCAGCTTTATAGAGTTATGGCTTATAAAGATGAATATGAAGTTGCACGTCTACTAACAGGTAAAAGCTTCAAAGAATCGATCGAAACCCAATTCGGTAAAGGCTTACGTTTAACGTATCATCTTGCTCCGCCAGCGTTACTTGGTGGCCTGAAAAATGTCCGTAAACGTGCATTTGGTTACTGGATGCGCTTCCCAATGATGATGCTTGCTCGCTTACAATGGCTTCGTGAAACTTTCCTTGACCCATTTGCACGTCAAGAAGAACGACAACACGAACAAGCTTGGCGTGACCGTTACATCGCATTTGTTGAAGCACTTGTTGAAGCACCAGACAATCATAACTTGGCAGTTGCTGAACAAATTGCAAAATTACCGGCAGAAGTTCGTGGTTATGGGCATATCAAAATGAAAGCAATGGACGCTGCAAAACAACGTTGGGATGAACTTACCCCAACACTGCTAAAAGTCCGTAACTAAAAATTAAATCTCAAAATAAAAAAGTCATCCTTAGGGATGACTTTTTTATTGGCTCAAAAATTTATTTAGTCATTTTACGTAAAGTCAAAATCTGCTCGCTTCGTCCAAATGGGCCATATACATCATGTAAAACTGCACTGGTTAAACCAATACCATCCGAACCATATTGCTGAACGGTTTCCAAACCTAGCCATTTCCCTTGCGGATAACGGTGCATGTGAATTTGTAAATCAAGATTTGGAAAGCCCCAAGTAAATTCTCCTTCTTGTCTTGGGACAATGCCGTTTGCCGCATCTACCATGCCAATTAAATGCGCAAAATCTGTGGTCGGCTGCCCTTCAACCATTTCTTTATCATTGTTTAGCCAAACAATGCCTTTGCCCGCGCGATGCTGATCATCTGTTTTAGTGACTAATGTCTGGATAAAACCACCCGGCCATCTTTTCATGCCCGACCATTCAGTAAAGGTATCGGGATGATGAATTGGTTGATCTTCAAGCCCCGCAATCTCGGAACTGTCTTGAGTACACATGCGCCATGCTCTAGCCACAATACAAGTTTTACCTTGTGCTTGTAGTTCTGCTTCAATCAATTCAATCGTTTTACCGGCACGAATCACATGGGTCTTAATCGTAAATTCACCAAATGCAATTAATCCAAAAATATCAAAACTAATTCGGCCAATTCGCATATCTTGTCGCGGTGAAAACTGTTCTAACTCTACTGCGATCACGCCACTTGCAGGCGCCATATGCTGTTCATGAGGGTTCCAAGCACCTTGCGCATGAACAGTTGAGCAATAATGAGCAATCATTTCACCTTGAGGACCAATTGTTCTATTCAGTAATTGATAATAAGCATTCATGATTTTCTTTCCTTAGTCCTTATACAACTTCAATATTTGATGAAAATTCACGTTTTAATGCTTATGTTAACCCTCTATTTCATTGGCTCAACTGGTTTTTCCTACCAAAAACTGATGAGTCTAAAATTACAAATTTAATCACTAGGTAAAATTTCGCATGTCAATTTCACCCAGCGATTCTAGAACTTACCATTCACTAAAATGCAAAAGCATCTTGATCGAGTTCCATCACAGATTCAGCTCCAGACTCAATAGAAGCGGCATGGCTCTGTGTACGATGTAAAAGTTTTTGATAGAAAAACTTAGCTGTCGTTAATTTTGCTTTATAAAAAGCTTCCTCTTGTGTACCCGATTCTAATTTTTCATGGGCAACTTGTGCCATTCGAGCCCACAAATACGCGAACACAACGTAACTGGAAAAATAAAGATAATCTACTGAAGCGGCTCCTATTTCTTCAGGGTTGTGCTTGGCTTTCTCTGCAATAGTTTTGGTCAGTGACAACCATTGTTGCTTAAGCTCAGCTAATTTTTCTAAATAAGGTGTCAGCACTTCATTTGATTGCTGTTGACCAATAAATTGATCAATTAAGTGGGTCATATTTTTTAGAAGTTTGCCTTCTGACTTGAGGACTTTACGTGCAAGTAGATCTAAAGATTGAATTTCGGTCGTTCCTTCATACAATGTTGAGATACGCGCATCCCGTACAATTTGCTCCATTCCATGCTCAACAATAAAACCATGACCGCCAAATACTTGAACGCCATGCTTGGCAGACTCATTACCTGACTCGGTTAAAAAAGCTTTGGCAATTGGCGTTAAAAAAGCCAGTAATTCATCGGAGTGTTTTTGTTGTTCTTGATCATTTGAGCTTTCGACAATATCGACATGCTGAGCTAAAAAATAAGCCAACGCACGGCCGCCTTCAGAAAACGCTTTTTGCGTCATTAACATCGAGCGTACAGCGGGATGCACAATAATTGGGTCGGCATTTTTCTCAGGATATTTAAGACCAGATAACGAACGCATAGCGAGGCGCTCTTTGGCATAACTTAATGCGCCTTGAAATGAAATTTCAGAAGCAGCGAGCCCTTGTACTGCCGTTCCAATGCGTGCGGTATTCATAAAGGTAAACATACAATTGAGCCCGCGATTTTCAGGACCAATCAAATAACCTTTGGCACCATCAAAATTCAGTACACAGGTGGCATTTCCATGAATCCCCATTTTATGTTCAATCGCACTACAAACGACTTTATTACGGTCCAGCACCTGAGCGTCATCACTCACATTAAATTTAGGCACAATAAATAAAGAAATGCCTTTAGTCCCTGCGGGTGCTTGAGGCAAACGAGCTAAAACAATATGAATAATATTTTCAGAAAGATCATGTTCTCCTGCTGAGATAAAAATCTTTTCACCCGTAATGGAGTAGCTACCGTCCGGATTTGGTTCTGCTTTAGTTCTAATTAACCCCAGGTCCGAGCCTGCATGGGATTCGGTTAAACACATGGTTCCGGTCCAAGCCCCACTAATGAGTTTATTCAAATACTGCTGTTTTTGTTGCTCGGTACCATGGTGCTCAATTGTTCTCATTGCCCCATGAGACAAGCCCGGATACATTGCCCAAGCCCAATTAGAACCACATAACATTTCAGAAATCGCAATCCGCAGCAATGTCGGCAAGCCCTGCCCACCATATTCCGGATCGGCGGTTAATGAAGTAAACCCAAGCTCGGCATATTTTTGGTAGGCTTCTTTAAAACCTTTCGGTGTTGTGACTACGCCTTGATTTAAATGACAGCCTTCCTGATCACCATTTTGATTTATAGGCGCCAACTCATTTTCACAAAAATCTGCTGCTGCCTCTAAATATTGATCAATTAATTCTCGATTTACGCTTTCCTGATATTTTCTTAAACCTTGATAGTTTTGTTCTGTTTGAAGCATTTCATGCAGTACAAATTGCATATCGCGTAATGGAGCTTTGTATAAAGGCATAGTTTTTTTCCTTTCACCTCTCTGCCTGTGTTATGGGCAGATATCGTTTTTCCTTAAAATGGACTTTTATTGTTTCAATCTCATCAAAATATCAAAAAATTTCTTATAGCAAAATATATTTTCACTAATTTAATAAAATTATCCTAACTTAGCCATAGAGATAAAATATAAACATATGTTTTTAAATACAAATGTAATATAAAAAGTAGTTAGTCTCGTTTAACCAGAATAAATTTATATTTTGTATTGCAAAATTTTATTCCGTAAAAAATCAATTTATAGTATGGTAATTAGACTGCTTAATCATGCAAGGACGATTTATGGAAAGCCCGAAATACACAGGTCTTGAGTTTTTAACCGCTTTAAAAAATGGTGAAGTTTCTCCATCACCTATGGCTCACACCATACCGATGGAACTCGTTGAAGTTTCCGAAGGTAAAGCAACTTATAAAGTTACTCCTCGCAAAGAACATAGAAATATACAAGGCGGTGTACACGGCGGCTTTTGTGCCACAGCTTTAGATACGGCGACAGGCAGTGCGGCCCATACATTACTTGAACATGGCGTTGGCTATGGAACCATTGATTTAAACGTAAAAATGATCCGCCCCATGCAGGTTGATACATCTTACTATGCGACGGCCGAGTTGATTAATGCGGGCCGCAATATTATTAGTACCCAAGGTAAAATCGTAGATGAAAACGGCAAAGTGTATGCTTTTGCTTCGGCAACCTTAATGATTATTCGCAAATAATAAAATATCTAAGCTCCTGTTTATGGAGCTTTTTCTTGCTTTGCTATCTTGTTCATTTCATAAAAATCAAAGCGATCAATCACAAAACTTAATATTGCCAGCCCTAGCCCTAAGGCTGCACATGCTTCCCATCCCCAATGTTTCCAAGCATACACCGCAATAAAAGAACCTAAGGCGGCTCCGCCAAAATATAAGGTCATATAAATTGAATTAATACGGGAACGTGCCTCGGCCGAAATTCGATAGACCAAATTTTGGTTAAGCACATGAAATGCTGACAAACCGAAGTACGCCATAATCACACCAACAGCGTAGGCAACCAGAGACTGCTGCGCAAAAAATAGGGGTATCCATGCACTCATTAATAACCCCATGCAAATCACTGCAATTTTATTTTCAAGACCTGCTGCAATTTTCTTACCTGCCCATGGGGTCGCAAATACACCGGCCAAGCCCACTATTCCAAATAAACCAATCTGGAAATCGTTAAAGTGATAAGGCTCATTCGCTAATATAAAGGTCATGGTGGTAAAAATAAGAGCCAAAATACCAAACCCAATTCCCCCTGCAAGACCACGGCGCAGCAAATGAGGTTGATGCACAGCTAATGAAAATAGTGAACCATAGATCTGTAGAATATTAAGTTGGTGAGACTTACGCGCAATTGGCAACTTCACCCACATTACCCAAGCAAACACTAAAATGACAATTCCGCTAATTAAATAAACCGCATGCCAAGACCAAACTGTAGAAAGTAAGCCTGCAATAGAGCGTGCCAATAATATTCCCAAGAACAAACCACTCATGAGAGTGCCTACAACTTGAGGACTTTTTTTCGGGCTGGCTAAACCTGCGGCAAAAGGAACCAAAACTTGAGTCGCAATCGAAAAGAATGTCGCTAAAAAGGTAAAGCCATATAAAGCTGGCAAAGTTTGACTTAAAGATAGCCCTACTTGGGCAAGGCCTGTACAACACATGAGCAAGCAAATATAACTTCGCTTTTCAAAAAAGTCGCCTAAGGGAACCAATATAAAAAGGCCAACTGCGTAGGACAGTTGGCTAATCACAATAGTTAAAGCGACTTGATCGGCATTAACTTTTAATGCTTCAGCAATCGAATAGATTAAGGGCTGGTTATAATAGTTTGAACCCGCACAAATTCCACATGTCATTGCCATGATAAAAATAAAGCTTTTTGACAGTATATTTTCTGCATTGGGCTCAACTATTTTTTCCATTTTTAACTACGCCCTATTTTAAAATTTATACATCGATACAAAGTTTACACGTGATACATTAGCAGTTCTGCCGTCAAACACTTCTCGTTTGCCTTGGTGATATTCCATCCCAATATCCATTTGCTCAATCGGTGAATAAAAGACGTTAGCTGCGTAGTCCGTTAAGCGTTTATTAGCATCTGGGTTGAGTTTGGCATATGCCGTGTCGTCATCATAATCAAACATTGAAGCCGATAAGTTTGCACGCCATTGCTCATTAAATTTATATGAATAACCAATATTGATGCTATTCAACTTATTCATAACCAAATCTGTTTTGTCTTCGTTTAATGAGAAATCACCCGCGGCATTTAAACTTGTTGAATTTGCCAACCCACTTTGGGTGGTATACGGCATAAATTTTTGATCACCGACAATATATTGATAATTTGCCTGCACCGATTGCTGTGGCGTGAGTTGATATTTTAAGCCGCCTCCAGCACCCCAACTTACTTTCTTCACCGTGGCAGTTGCGACATCTGTAGACTTTTCATTAATAAAGCCTTGAGCAAGTGCCGTTAAAGGACCTTGTTTAAAGGTATAGCGACCCGTTAAAGTTGGAAATGCCGATACTCTCGAACCTGTATATTCCAAAGCTACTTTTAAATCATTATTGGCATCAATTTTCCAGTCATAACGAATTTGAGGAGTACGTGTATAAGAAGTCCCCACAAATTGGGTGTAATCGACAGCTTCTGTACGGGTTTCCATGTTAGACATGAGTGACCATGTTTGACCAAAAGTCCAGTCTTTATAGGTAAAAAATGCATGACGGATACGGAATTTACCATCCCCCGTTCCCATGTTAGAGCTATCAAAGAAATCGGCTTCGATATTCCCTGTAACCGCTTTATTTGGGCTATTAAAATAAACACCTAATCGGCTTGCATTAATCATGGCATCAGAACGTGCATGGTTTGAACGTTTTTCACTTTCAAAAGGTGTTCGGTACAGGCTGCTGGTCGTTCTACCACCCGAATCAGGCGATGAATTAAAATCGACCGCTGCATCAATACGGGCAATACCGTAAACCTTGACGTTATCCGTCCAAGTGACCCATGAAGGAGCAACTGGCTTTTCTGTTACCGTTGCTTTAGTTTTTTCAATGTTCTCTTCGATCTTAACCTGTTTGACCTGTAAATTATTTTGAGTTTGTTTCTGAGCAGCAAGTTCTGCTTTTAATTTTTGCAGCTCAGTTTCTAGCAAATTAATTCTTTGTTCTGTCGTATCTGAAGAATTTGCAAAAATAGTCCCTGAAGCCGCAGCACAAGCTGCAGCTAAAATTAATTTTTTCATCTTTTAATCCTTAAAGAAGCGTTTTTCCGTGTGTATTTAGGCTACACGTGCATCGATTAATTCACAGTCAGTGACTGCCTGTAATTCATCAAAAGTTAAGCCGTCTACCATTTCCTTGACGTAAGCTTTTTGGTCTTTGAGTTCAATAATGCATAAATCGGTATAAATACGGTTTACACACTGCTCACCCGTTATTGGATAGCTCAGTTCTTTTACAATTTTGGGCTCACCTTTTTTAGTGACATGCTCCATATAGACATAAATCGTTTTTGCACCAACTGCCAAATCCATAGCACCGCCAACTGCCGGCACATCATCTGCTTTACCAGTATGCCAGTTTGCCAAGTCTCCATTTACCGCAACTTGGAATGCACCAATCACACAAATGTCCAGATGACCGCCACGCATAATGTCAAATGAGTCGCCATGATGCATAAAGCATCCACCGTCTAACAAAGTAACAAGCTCTTTTCCGGCATTCACTAAGTCTTGGTCTTCTTCACCAGGTTGTGGTGGTGGACCAAAAGCCAAAACCCCATTTTCCGAATGTAAAAAGATTTCTTTGTCTTTTGGCAAAAATTTAGCAACGTTGGTCGGTAAGCCAATCCCTAAATTGACATAAGAACCTTCCGGAATGTCATTGGCAATGAGCTTGGCAATATCTTCACGAGAACGCTTTTGAACTGACATTAGATATCTCCTACTTTTACAACGTGCTGAACAAAAATTCCCGGTGTAATAATGCACTCAGGGTCAAGCGTTCCTAGCTCTACGGTGTCATTCACTTGAACAATCGTGGTCTTGGCGGCTTTTGCCATAATTGGGCCAAAATTGCGGGCTGCTTTACGGTATGTTAAATTGCCCCAGCGGTCGGCTTTATCGGCATAAATCAGTGCAAAATCAGCTTCAAGTGGATATTCAAGCACATAGTTTTTACCGTTAATGGTTCGGGTCTCTTTACCCTCGGCAACTTTAGTACCATAACCAGTCGGAGTAAAAATAGCCCCGAGACCAGCACCTGCGGCCTGAATACGACAAGCCAAATTACCTTGTGGAACCAGTTCTAACTCAATTTTTCCCGCTCTATATAAGTCTTGAAAAACGGTTGATCCGGCAGATTTCGGAAATGAACAAATCATTTTTTTAACACAGCCAGCAATAATCAGATTTGTTAAACCACGATCACCAGAAGCTGCATTGTTATTTACAATGGTGAGTTCTTTTTTTCCTAAATCGATTAAGGCTTCAATTAATTCAGCAGGTTGCCCCGTCACACCAAACCCGCCTGTCATGATGGTTGCCCCATCAGGAATAGCTTTTAAAATCGGTTCAATGTCACTGGTGATTTTATTTATCATCTCACTTGTCCCTTTTCATCCTTAATTTAAGGTGACAGATTGATCTGTCACTCTGCCTTTTGCGGGTTAAATAGTCGGTCTTTAATAAATAACAATGGAATTACACCGCAGATAAAATAAGCTGCAGCCATCACCAAGAGCCCTAAACCAATAGAACCGTTTTGCGATAGATAACCAATTGTTAATGGAGAGAAAATAGAAAGTACTTTGCCAATGTTATAAGCACCACCCACTGCCGAGCCTCGAATAGAAGTCGGGAAGCTTTCTGTCATATATGTGGCATTAATTGCATAAGGCATACCGTAAAGGAAACCGAAAAACAGCATCATCCATAAAATGTTGGTTGGTGTATTTAAGTAGACAATCACTGGAATAAATAAGGCTGTACCAATGGTTCCAAAAGCGAATACAGCGCGGCGTCCTAATTTATCGGCAACGATCCCTGCAATTACTTTGGCAAACATCATAATTAGGAATGTACCGACCATATACATGGCCATTTCTTTAAACTTGATGCCAAGGTCAGACTCTAAATAAGCAGGTAACCAGTTACTTACCCCGTAATAACCAAACTGCAATGCCCCAGTACTAATAATCCAAAGAATAAACATGGTGCCATGTTTCTTATCTCTTAAAATCTCAAGATATGGATTTTGACGTTTTTTAGGTTGGTTACTTTGAGCGACTTCTAGCGCTTTTAGTTGACGGGCTTTTTTCCATGACTCAGGTTCAGGTACACAAAAGTGCATCAAAACTGACAAAACCACAGGGGTAATTGCAATCCAGTATAGGAAACGCCAGCCATGTTCAGGAATAATATGACCTGCTAGTAATGTCGCTAATAAAGAACCTAGGGTATAACCTGTCATCAGCGTTGCTAAAACGGTAGAACGGTGTTTCGTTGGCACCATTTCAGACATAAGAATGTTACAGGCAATATAAAGTGCACCTAAGCCCATGGCGCCTATTGTTCTTAAAACTGCAAATTGCATATAAGAATGTGTAAAGCCGAGTGCGCAGGTTAATATCGAAGAAAAAGCAATAAAGAAAACAATAATGCGGACCCGGCCAAAACGGTCACAAGCCCAACCACCAATAAGACCACCCACGGCCGAACCAAATAGTGTCAAGCTTCCTAATGTTCCGGCTTGCACACCAGTTAAATGAAACTCTGCTTTAAGACTAGTGAGGCTTAATGCCAAAAAACCTAAGTCGGCCCCGTCACATAAAAGTGTAAAAAAAGCGAATATAAAAGCTGTAATCCAAATCTTTTTTGGTGTTTGAATAGCTTCAGTGCTACTCATATTCTCTGTAACAGTCTTTGTTGTCATGTCCATATCCTCAGAAGGAACATGAGGCATCCCATGCCTCATGGCATTTGATTTTTTATTAGGCTGTAGCTTCCCTAATCATGTTTTTGGCAATAATAAGTTGTTGAACTTGCGTGGTTCCTTCATATAAACGGAACAAACGCACATCTCGATAAAAACGCTCAATCGCATATTCACTGATATAGCCCGCACCACCATGAATCTGTACACAGCGGTCAGCAACACGTCCGCACATTTCAGTCGCAAACATTTTTGCGCAAGATGCTTCTGTGCTAATGTTTTCGCCATTGTCACGGCGGCGAGCTGCATCTAGGACCATACATTTAGCTGCGTAAATCTCGGCTTTTGAGTCGGCAAGCATGGCTTGAATAAGCTGGAAGTTTGCAATAGGTTGACCAAACTGTTTACGCTCAATCGCATAGTGCAGTGCGTCGTTTAACATGCGTTCGGCAACACCTACGCTATAGGCACCAATATGCAAACGTCCTTTATCCAGCACTTTCATGGCCGTTTTAAAACCGACACCTTCTACTCCACCAATCAGTGCAGAAGCAGGCACACGGCAATTTTCAAAAATCACATCACAGGTATGTGAGCCCTTTTGCCCCATTTTTTGGTCAATTTTGCCCAACGTAATGCCCGGCGTATTCGCCTCAACTAAAAAAGCTGAAATGCCACCCGACCCTTTAATTTCAGGATTCGTTCGAGCCATTACAGTAAAAGTTGCAGCATGGGGTGCATTGGTAATAAAACGTTTGGTGCCGTTTAATACATAAAAATCGCCGTCTTTTACTGCACTGGTTTTTAAAGAGGCAGCATCAGAACCAGATTCAGGCTCGGTTAAACAAAATGAACCAATAATTTCGCCACTTGCGTAACGTGGTAAATATTTCTGCTTTTGCTCTTCTGTACCATCAATCAAAATTGCACTTGAGCCAATCCCGTTATTGGTACCAATTAAAGAACGAAAAGCTGGTGAAGTTTGTCCAAGTTCAAATGCAACTCTGACTTCTTCTTCCATAGTGATGCCTAAGCCACCATATTCTTCGGGAATTGTAAGACCGAACAAACCAAGCTCACGCATTTGCTGCACAATGTCATCCGGAATTTTGTCTTTCTCTACCACTTCGTTTTCACGAGGGATCAATTCATTTTTTACAAAATCTCGAATTGTTGAAAGTAACTGCTCCAACATCCCTTCATCACGGATCATCTGTGATCTCCCTTTTTATGTATTTCCATCGTACCCATCAGCCATCTCCAGCTTGTCTGGATACCATGTTTTAAATCTTGTTTACTGCGGATGTGTTTCATAGTACGAGAACAAAAATACAAATTTCAAGCTTTTTTGAAAGTTAATTTCGTTTAACGAAATTTAAAAAATCACCATTACGTAATATCAATAACTTAGCTATTTTAAAAGATAATAACTACGCTCTTAAAAGAAATAAGACTTGAAATAAATTCCAAAATAAGCATCATAAAAGGAATATAGTTTTGATATGCGAAACAAGGAATTCAAAAATGAGTGTGTCAACAGGGAATAATTTCGTAGAAGTCGACTTTTCTATTCAAAAAATAGCGATTGTAAAAATTAACCGCCCAGAAGCAAAAAATGCTTTAAACGGTGAAGTTCGCAAACAACTCGCACAAGCTTTTACCGAATTAAGTTTTAACGATGAGATCAATGCGGTTGTGCTCACAGGTGGTGAAGAAGTCTTTGCCGCAGGTGCAGATTTAAAAGAAATGGCAACAGCAACTTCAACAGAAATGTTATTGCGCCATACCGAACGTTATTGGAATGCGATTGCTCAGTGCCCTAAACCTGTGATTGCTGCTGTAAATGGTTACGCATTAGGTGGTGGCTGTGAACTTGCAATGCATGCTGACATTATTATTGCAGGTAAAGGCGCAACCTTTGGTCAACCGGAAATTAAAGTCGGTTTAATGCCGGGTGCTGGTGGGACACAACGTTTATTCCGTGCGGTTGGTAAATTTCATGCCATGCGCATGATTATGACGGGCGCCATGGTCAAAGCCGAAGAAGCTTATACCATTGGTCTTGTTTCACAAGTCACAGAAGATGACCAAACTATTCCAACTGCAATTCAAATGGCACAAAGCCTCGCCAAAATGCCGCCGATTGCCCTGCAACAAATTAAAGAAGTTGCGCTTATGAGCGAGGATGTTCCATTAAATGCAGGCTTAACTCTAGAACGAAAAGCATTCCAGTTACTGTTTTCGACCGAAGATAAAAATGAAGGCGTTCAAGCTTTTATCGAAAAGCGTAAGCCGTCGTATCAAGGTAAATAATTTAAAACCATAATAACAAAGGAATGAAAATGGCCAGAAAAGTATTAATTAGTGCAGGTGGTTCAGGGATTGGACGATGCATTGCTGAAGTCTTTTTAAACAATCAGGATGAAGTTTTTGTTTGCGATATTAATGCTAAAAGCCTAGAACAATTTCAACAAGATTATCCAAATTTGCATATCTACACATGTGATTTAGCTGATCATGAACAAATTAAACTGATGTTTAGCCAAGCAATTCAGAAGCTTGGCAGTATTGATATTTTAGTCAATAACACAGGCATTTCAGGCCCAACCATTGCCGCAGATGAACTAAGTTTTGAAGATTGGAACACGGTGATTAATTTAAACCTGAATAGCACTTTTTTAATTACCCAGTTAGCCATTCCCTATTTAAAGCAAGCACAGGCAGGCGTGATTATAAATATGTCATCTATTGCCGGACGCTTAGGCTATCCATATCGATTGGCCTATTCCACTTCAAAATGGGGACTGATTGGTTTTACCAAAACGCTTTCTATGGAACTCGGTGCAGATAATATTCGAGTTAACGCTATTCTTCCGGGTGCAGTCGATGGTGATCGAGTTCAACGTGTATTACAGGCCCGTGCCGATGTAGCGCATACCTCACTTGAAGAAGTGACTCAAAATGCACTGAAAAATCAGTCGCTCAAATATTTTGTTAATCCAAAGCATATTGCAGATTTATGCCTATTTTTAGCATCAGATAGTGGCCGCTCAATTTCAGGACAAATCTTACCCATTGATGGTGATAAACAATGCTTAAGCTAAATCACCTAACCCTATTTTTCCGTTTAATTTCAAATATAGATCAATAATCAGGATGATCGACATGACTTATGATATTAAAAGCATGGCTGTGATTGGTGTAGGTGTTATGGGCAGTGGTATTGCTCAAATTGCTGCACAGTCAGGTCATACCACTTATTTATATGATGCCAAAGAAGGCGCCGCAGAACAGGCTAAAGAAAAACTGGCTGCTACATTTCAAAAGTTAGTCGACAAAAATAAAATTACATCTGAGCAAGCAGCAGCGGCAAACAACCATTTAATTGTTGCTCATCAAATTGAAGATTTAAAAAATTGCGACCTGATTGTAGAAGCAATTGTTGAACGTCTCGATATCAAACAAAGCTTGATGCAGCAGCTTGAAGACATTGTTTCGGATAATACTATTTTAGCCTCAAACACCTCTTCTCTTTCTATTACAGCCATTGCGGCAAATTGCAAGAAGCCTGAGCGTGTTGTGGGTTATCACTTTTTTAACCCAGTTCCACTCATGAAAGTGGTTGAAGTCATTCGTGGTTTAAAAACAGACCCACTTATTATTGATGCTTTAAACGATCTGTCTCGTGCATTTGGTCACCGCCCTGTTGTAGCGAAGGACACCCCTGGATTTATTATTAATCACGCGGGCCGAGCTTATGGCACCGAAGCGCTCAAAATTTTAAATGAAAACGTCTGTGATATTAGTGAAATTGATCGAATTTTACGTGACGGCGTAGGATTTAGAATGGGTCCATTTGAATTAATGGATTTAACTGGCCTTGATGTTTCGCATCCAGTTATGGAGTCGATTTATCACCAATACTATGAAGAAGCCCGCTACAAACCAAACCCGCTTACCAAACAAATGTTAGATGCCAAACAACTTGGACGTAAGGTTAATCAAGGTTTTTATAACTATGAAACCGGTTCAAAAACAGGTGAACAACCTGCGAAGTTTGTAGAGCGTTTAGCGCAATATCCAAAAGTTTGGATCGCTGCCGATTTCTTAGACGATAAAAAACAACTCGAAGATTATTTAACTCAACACAATATTGCTCTAGACATCAACCCTGAACCACAAACAGTTAGCTTATGTTTAGTTGCTTGTTACGGCGAAGACACAACCCAAGCGGCGACCCGCTTAGGGGTTAACCCAGAACAAGCCGTTGCTATAGACATGCTTTATGGCATTGCAAAGCACCGAACCTTGATGCCTTCACTTGTTACCAAACCTGAATACCGACAAGCAGCTCACTCTATTTTCAATCTAGATGGAAATATGGTCAGCATGATTGCTGAAAGTATTGGCTTTGTTGCGCAACGTGTTTTAGCAATGGTCATTAATCTAGGTTGCGATATTGCCCAGCAAAAAATTGCAACGGTAGATGATATTAATGCTGCAGTACGTCTTGGCTTAGGCTATCCATTTGGTCCAATTGAATGGGGCGATCAAGTCGGTAGCGAAAAAATCTTACTCATTCTTAACCGTATAACAGCACTTACGCATGACCCGCGTTACCGCCCTAGCCCATGGTTACAGCGCCGTGTCGCACTTCATTTACCTCTTACTTTTACTAACGAGTCTTGAAAAGGAATTTCTCAATGTTAAATGCATATATTTATGATGGTTTACGTAGTCCATTTGGCCGTCATGCAGGTGAACTTGCCTCAATTCGCCCTGATGATTTAGCCGCAACTGTCATTCAAAAACTACTAGAAAAAACTGGTGTGCCGGGTGCGGATATTGAAGATGTGATCTTAGGCGACACCAACCAAGCTGGAGAAGATAGCCGTAATGTGGCACGAAATGCGCTATTACTTGCAGGTTTACCTGTTACTGTGCCAGGCCAGACAGTAAACCGCTTATGTGCTAGTGGTTTAGGTGCTGTGATTGACTCAGCACGTGCTATTACTTGTGGTGAAGGCGAACTGTATATTGCAGGTGGTGTAGAAAGTATGTCTCGCGCACCTTTTGTGATGGGTAAAGCCGAAAGTGCTTATAGCCGTGATGCAAAAATTTATGACACCACCATTGGTTCTCGCTTTCCCAATAAAAAAATTATTGCGCAGTACGGCGGACATTCAATGCCTGAAACGGGCGATAACGTTGCAGCCGAGTTTGGGATTAGCCGTGAACAAGCCGACTTTTTTGCAGCCCAATCACAAGCCAAATATCAAAAAGCCAAAGAAGAAGGTTTCTTTGTCGATGAAATTACCCCAATTGAGGTTTTCCAAGGCAAAAAATTGCCACCTAAACTCGTTTCTGAAGATGAACACCCTCGCCCAAGTTCAACTGTTGAAGCACTCACAAAGTTAAAACCACTGTTTGAAGGTGGCGTGGTTACAGCTGGTAATGCATCAGGGATTAATGACGGTGCAGCAGCACTTTTGATTGGTTCAGAAGCAGCGGGGCAAAAATATGGCCTAAAACCAATGGCAAAAATCTTGTCTGCTGCGGCGGCTGGTATTGAGCCACGCATTATGGGTACAGGTCCGATCGAAGCCATTAAAAAAGCGGTTGCACGTGCTGGCCTTACTTTAGATGACATGGACATTATCGAAATTAATGAAGCCTTTGCTTCACAAGTTTTATCTTGTTTAAAAGGTTTAAATGTTGATTTTAATGACCCACGTGTGAACCCGAACGGTGGCGCGATTGCTGTTGGTCATCCACTTGGTGCTTCAGGCGCTCGTCTTGCGTTAACAGTAGCGCGCGAGTTAATTCGCCGTAAGAAGAAATATGCCGTGGTGAGCCTATGTATTGGTGTAGGTCAGGGTCTTGCGATGGTGATTGAAAACGTTTCATAACCATTGAACCCGATATCCATTCATCACAACAGCGCAGTGATGAATGGATTTATTTTGCAGAGCGAAATATAATGGCAAAACTATTGCTTTAATTATATTTGAGGATCGAATGTCTCAAAACACGGAAACTGAAAAACCAATAAATTTTGATGAGATACGTTTAGATCCTATTTCGCATATACATCGGGAAAATAACCCGCAATTTATTGCTTCTTTAGCGCGCGGTTTAGAACTTTTAAGATGCTTTTCTGCAAATAATCAGGTGCTTGGCAACCAAGAATTAGCAAAAATGACAGGTTTACCTAAACCGACCATTGCACGTATTACCAATACCCTTGTTTCATTAGGTTATTTAAAACAATTGCCTAACTCGACCAAATACACACTAGATATTGGTGTCTTATCTTTAGGATATGCAGCTTTATCTAACATCTCGATTCGTAATATTGCTCATCAATATATGGAAGAGATGAGCCAGTATGTTCAAGCGCCTGTGGCGATGGCAACGCGTGATCGCTTAAATATGGTGTATATCGATGTTGTGCAAATTGAAACAGCCTTAAATATGCGCCGTCCAATTGGTTCGACTTTACCACTGCATAGCAGTTCGATGGGACGAGCATGCTTGGCTGCGACCCCTGAACGTGAGCGCAACTTTCTACTTGATGCATTGAAACAAAAAAATCCAGAAAACTGGCCAGCCATAAAACGCTCATTAGAACGAGCTTTCCGTGATTATCAAGATTATGGATATTGTTTGTCGTTAGGTGAGTGGCATAAAGAAGTGAACTCGGTGGCTGTACCTTTGGTTAGTTCTAAACACGGTCTTTATGTTTTTAACTGTGGTGCGCCAAGTTTTCATTTAAATCCAGAAAAACTTGAAGGTGAAATTGGACCACGTTTAATCCACATGGTGCACAATATTCAAGATGCTTTGAATGAAACGCACTAACAATCGTGCTTAGACAGTCATGGTTGTGTTGATTAAGGTTCCACTTTCATTATGACGATAGGCATGATGAAAAACGCACTCTATACCCCAACCATTATTTTAATGGCGATTGCCGCAGGCATTTGTACAGGTGGAAATTATTTTAGTCAGCCACTTATTCACTCAATTAGTGTAAGCCTAAATTTAACCGAAACAACCACAGCGTGGGTGCCCACTCTAGCCCAAATCACCTACGCATGTGGCTTACTCTTTTTAATGCCATTAGGGGACATAATAGAAAAGCGCAAGCTACTATTTATCTTTATGTTATTGGCTTCAAGTGGATTAATTATTAGCGGTTTTTCGCACAATATTTATCTTTTACTGCTTGGCACTATCATTACTGGTTTATTTTCCAGCGCAGCCCAACTGTTGTTACCGCTTGCTGCAAGTCTGGTTCCAATTCAACAAAGTGGCCGTGTCGTAGGCTTTTTACTGAGTGGACTGATGATGGGGGTTTTACTCGCCCGCTCCCTTTCTGGACTGATGTCTACACTTTTTGCATGGAATATTATTTATCTGGTTAGTGGTTTTCTGTTACTTGTGATTGCCTTTATTTTGCATCGTAATATCGGGTTATTTCCACCGACTAAATCTGAAAACTATGCGAAAACCATTCGTTCTTTACCACAGATTTTTATTCAAAATCGACGATTAAGAACCAGAACTTATATTGGTGGTTTTACATTTGCATGCGTGAGTTTAACCTTTACCACCATGTCGTTGCTTTTGGCTCCGGCGCCCTATTTTTTTAGTGACTTTACCATTGGCCTTTTCGGTTTTGTTGGCGTGTTAGGAACTTTTGTTGCTAATTTTTCAGGCAAATTTATTGACCAAGGCTATATCCATAAAATTTCAATTTATTGCGGCATTGGCCTTATATTAAGTTGGATTCTTTTTTCACTTTTACCCTACCATTTTGCTTTTTATATTATTGCCTTACTCATTCTCTACGCTTCTCTTTCTGCTGTACATGTCACCAACCAAAGTATTGTATTTAAACTTAATCAAGAACTACGTTCGCGGTTTAACGCGATTTATATGACAGGTTACTTTGCTGGAGGCGCTTTAGGCACAACGGCGGGAAGTTATGCTTGGAAACACTTCGGATGGACGGGCGTCTGTATTTTAGGCTTAATTTTTGCCGTTTTATGTCTTTATTATTGTGTGAGTGATGCAAAAAATCAGCACAATTAAAACTTGTGCTGATCTTATATAAAGTAGGCAATAGTTCGTTATAGAACCCCTAATAACCGACCACGAATAATATCTTCTGCCTCTTTGACAATCCGGCTAACCAGTTCATCGCATGTCGGAATATCATGGATTAAGCTTGCCACTAACCCACATGACCATGCACCTGCATTTACATCGCCATCAATCATGACTTTTGGATAAACCCCAGCAACTTCTTCAATAATATCTTCAAACTTAATGTTATCGCCGAGTGCTTTTTCTTTTGCCACGATTTTTTCTACGGCCGCATTATTCATGACACGTTCAGTATTTCGCAAAGCACGCATAATTAAACGCGTATCTCGTTCGGTTGCATTCAGAATCGCCTGTTTCACATTTGCATGTACGGGAGCTTCCTGAGTCGCAATAAAGCGCGTTCCCATATTAATTCCATCGGCTCCCATCGCTAAAGCAGCCGCGAGTGAGCGCCCATCTGCCATACCACCCGAGGCAACAAACGGAATCTCTAATGCATCGGCTGCTAAAGGTAATAAAATCATATTGGGCACGTCATCCTCACCAGGATGCCCACCACACTCAAAACCATCTACAGAAACCGCATCACACCCAATTTGCTGAGCTTTTAAGCTATGTCGAACCGAAGTACATTTGTGAATTACTTTAATACCAGCAGCCTTTAAATATGGCATCACCTGTTCAGGATTACGCCCCGCTGTTTCCACAACCTTTACTCCGCCTTTAATGATTGCTTCTACAAAACCCGGATAATCAGGAGTATTCACAGTAGGCAAAAAGGTTAAATTTACCCCAAAAGGCTTGTCGGTCATTTCTCGGCAACGTGCAATTTCTTTTGCCAGATTTTCAGGTGTACGCTGAGTCAGGCCAGTGATAATACCTAACCCGCCCGCGTTCGAAACCGCAGCAGCAAGCTCTGCAAAACCAACATAATGCATACCGCCTTGAATAATTGGATGCTCAATTTCAAATAATTCTGTAATTTTGGTCTTCATATTCTTTCCACTCACTGTTCTATAGCCAGCCTCTTATTTCCTTAACAGGGCTAGATACTTATTTACGCATAAATCCTATCAACATTTAAAGTAATTTAAGCTAAAAATTTCACAATACAAAATTTTATACCACAATATAAAACAAAATAATTGATAACGGAATTATTTTTCGATAGCATCAGTTTAAATTTTAGACGGAAAATTATTTAAAGGAATGAACGATGCAGCAGAACAACAAAACCCAAAGCGAGCTTAAAACAGGCACAATTCATAAGTATTTTGATAGAAATATACTAACGCTCACCATGAGTAATGCCACTAAAAAGAATGCAATTAATTATGAAATGTATGCAGCTTTAAGTCAGGCATTAGATCAAGCTGCAACCAATCAAGACATTCATGTGGTTGTGCTTACTGGTGAAGACTCCGAATTTACCAGCGGCAATGATGTAAACGCATTTGAAAAACGAGATACCACCAGTTCCGAACCACCCGCTTCGATTGTTTTCTTAAAAAGCTTAGCAACTTTTCCAAAACCGATTATTGCTAAAGTAAATGGTGTGGCAATTGGCATTGGCAGCACTATGCTTCTACATTGCGACCTTGTGTATGCAAGCCAAAATTCTATTTTTCAGTTTCCCTTCGTGAATTTGGGACTTGTACCTGAAGCGGGTTCAAGTTACATCTTGCCAAGATTATTGGGCTTTGCTCGAGCTTCGGAAATTATTTTACTCGGTGAAAAGTTTTCGGCAGACCAAGCAAAAAATTATGGTCTAGTAAATGAAATATTTGAGGCAACTGAGCTGAATCAGGTAGTTGAAGATGTGGCAATTAAACTCGCTCACAAACCAAGCCAAGCCTTACAGCTCAGTAAAAAGTTACTAAGAGATATGCCAATTGATGATCTACTCAATCGTATTGATCATGAGTCGACTATTTTCTCGCGTTGTTTACAAGGTCCCGAGTTTAAAGAAGCATTAAGTGCTTTCAAAGAAAAACGGAAACCGAACTTTCACAACCAAACAGCCTAAAGCTTACCCACTAAAAAGCCAGCCTTGAAAAAACAAAGCTGGCTCTTATAAATGAATCAAATAGGTTTAGCTAATTTCAGTGCGAATATTATTCACCATATGTAAAAGACGTGGTGCAATATCTTCTTCAAGTTTTTCACGATTCATAATGAAACTTGGACCACCACAGTTAAACACCAATAAACCATGTTGTTCATGAATGAGTGGTACCGCAACCGAATTGACATCTTTATGCCATTCGCCAATTGAAAAACAATAACCAAAATCTTGGTAGTCTTTAAAGGCTTTGTCTAGATCACGGTTAATTTTGATCCAGTCTTCTTTGTGCTTGTTACGAATCGCATTAAGCAAGAACTCTCTTTCATCTTCAGGCATGGCAGCTAAACATGCACGTCCCATCGAACTTAAATGAATCGGTAAATACGTTCCGACTTGACGGCGCATGGTCATATTGCCTTTGCCTTGCACCACGTCAAGATAAATCATATTCAGACGATCGCGTGTTGCCATGGCTACAGCAGCACCAGCATAGTCTGCCAAATTTTTCATATATGGATGAGCAATAGAGCGAATCGATACGTTAGACAGCATCGAATAACCAAACGCAAGAACTCCAACTGAAAGCTGAAATTTGCTTGAGTTAGGTACTTGTTTGATATAACCCAAACGCGACAAGGTATGTGTGAGGCGAGTAATGGTTGGTTTTGGCAAACCTGTCATCTGAGCAAGCTCTTGATTGCCCAAATGCTGATGTTTAGGCGTAAAACAACGTAATAGCTCTAAACCACGTGCTAATGCAGTAATAAATTGGCGATCATTTTCATCCTGCATGTCTTCAATCGGATGTAATAATTCATGCCTTAAAGGCGCTAATAATTTTTCTGTCTGTTCTGCATCAACTGCATCATTCATTGTCATACCAATCCATATTTTGTTTCGCACTGCGAAAATTATAATCTATTTTTTCTATAAATAGCAAAAGAGCAAACGTCCAAGTCTGCATTTATAAAATAACTTCATTTAACTTATTAAAGCGAAAGATTAAATATTTTATTTTCTGATTTTAAATATAATTTTAACCTTCCGCTTTTAAGCCACCTACCCAATTACACCTTTTTCTTTGAGCTCAGCCAGTTTTTCTGAAGAAACCACTCTTCCCAAAACTGCCTGCGTATGTTCACCCAACAATGGAGGAGCTGTTTTGTATTCAACAGGTGTTCTCGAAAGTTTGATTGGTGACCCAATTACCTTCAGTTTCTCACGTTGAGGGTGATTCATCTCGACCAGCATTTCTCTGGCAATCACTTGTGGCTCTTCAAAAGCTTGTTCCAAGTTATTAATCACACCAACGGGAACTTTAGCAGCATAGATTGCATCTACCCATTCATCTGCTGTTTTTGTTAAAAAGTGAGTTTGTAAAATTCCGATAATTTCATCACGATGCTTAATGCGGTCTGCATTTCGGGCAAAACGCGGATCATTTGGTAAATCGGGTAAACCAATACTACGACAGAGTTGAATAAACTGAGTGTCATTTCCACATGCAATAATAAAATCACGGTCAGAAGCTTTGAACACTTGATAAGGGACAATATTGGCGTGTGCATTGCCATAACGTTTAGGGATATTACCCGATGAAAGATAGTTCATTCCCTGATTTGCCATTGTGGCAATTTGAACATCAAGCAAAGCCATATCAATGTATTGGCCTAAACCCGTCACATGACGGTTGAGTAAAGCAGCCTGTATGGCAATCGTAGAGTAAAGACCAGTGGCTAAATCGGAAAATGCGACCCCTACTTTTTGTGGTCCACCACCAGGCAAATCATCACGCTCACCTGTGACCGACATGAGCCCGCCCATACCCTGAATAATAAAGTCGTAACCGGGTTCCTCTGCTCTTGGACCAGTTTGACCAAAGCCTGTAATTGAGCAATACACCAGTTTAGGATTAATCGCAGATAAAGACTCGTAGTCTAAACCGTATTTTTTTAAAGACCCTGCTTTGTAGTTTTCAATCACGACATCGGTGTCTTGAATGAGGGCTTTAATCAATTCTTGACCATCAGGACTGGCAATATCGATGGCAACCGATAATTTATTACGGTTGGTAGACTGATAATATGCAGCTTCTTGAGTGTCTTTGCCTGAGTCATCTTTCATCCAAGGTGGTCCCCAAGAACGGGTATCGTCACCAACTTTCGGTCGTTCAATCTTGATTACTTCTGCGCCTAAATCGGCAAGAATCTGCCCACACCAAGGTCCAGCCAATACCCGACTTAAGTCAAGCACCCGAATTCCATTTAAAGCACCCATCTTCATCCCACTATATTTTGTGACTTATTTCCTATAAGAAAACTTATCTATTTAAAATTTCGCATAGCGATATATATTTTTAATATACACAGCTCTTTTTAAAAATCAAACTTTAATTTTCCACTAAAAATAATGATTTTTTATAAGAAAATATAGCTTAAATAAATCAATAAATTAGCCAAACATAAATCAAAAACAAAGTATCGCATTGCGAAATTAATTTTCAAAATATATTGTTTTGCATTCATCCTTTGATTACTATCGCTTCAAATATTGGTGATTTTACGAACATCACATTGATGTTTTCTGCATGTAGTAAAAGGACGAGACTATGATTCGAGATCAGGAAACCTTAAATCAACTTGTTGATATGATTCGACAATTTGTCGAAGGTGTATTAATTCCTCATGAGAATGAAGTCGCTGAATCGGATGAAATTCCTCAAGATATCGTTGAGCAAATGAAAGCTCTCGGTTTATTTGGTTTAACCATTCCTGAAGAATACGAAGGTCTTGGCCTAACGATGGAAGAAGAAGTCTATGTCGCTTTTGAATTAGGTCGTACCTCTCCTGCTTTTCGCTCTCTCATTGGAACCAATAATGGCATTGGCTCAAGTGGCCTGATTATTGATGGGACCGAAGCACAAAAATCATTTTTCTTGCCACGTTTAGCACGTGGTGAAGTGATCAGCTCTTTTTGCTTAACCGAACCGGATGCAGGTTCTGATGCGGCATCTTTAAAAACCAGTGCAGTAAAAGATGGCGATTTTTATGTGTTAAACGGCACTAAACGCTTTATTACCAATGCACCTCATGCTGGTGTATTTACAGTCATGGCACGCACAAACTTTGACATTAAAGGTGCTGGCGGCATTTCTGCCTTTATTGTTGATAGCCAAACTCCGGGCATTTCTCTTGGCAAACGCGATAAAAAAATGGGACAAAAAGGTGCCCATACCTGTGACGTTATTTTTGAAAATTGCCGCATCCCTGCTTCGGCACTCATTGGTGGTGTTGAAGGTGTTGGTTTTAAAACTGCTATGAAAGTGCTGGATAAAGGCCGTTTGCATATTGCTGCCTTGAGTGTCGGCGCAGCAACACGAATGCTAGACGATTCTTTAAATTACGCCATCGAACGCAAGCAATTTGGACAACCGATTGCCGAATTCCAACTCATTCAAGCCATGCTTGCTGACTCGAAAGCCGAGATTTATGCCGCTAAATGTATGGTCTTAGACGCTGCACGCCTACGCGATGCAGGGCAAAACGTTAGCACGGAAGCCTCTTGCGCAAAAATGTTTGCAACCGAAATGTGTGGCCGCGTTGCTGATCGCTGCGTACAAATTCACGGCGGTGCGGGCTATATCAGTGAATATGCCATTGAACGTTTTTATCGAGATGTTCGTTTGTTCCGTCTTTATGAAGGGACCACTCAAATTCAACAAGTGATTATTGCCCGAAACATGATTCGCGCTGCGTCTTAATCAAATTTTAAGCACTTTAAAACGACTTGAAGTGCTTTCAATCAAATGTAGGTAATGGATTATGGCTACAAATTACAAAGAAGGTCTTTCTCGTATACAGCCTCATACGTGGAAAATAGCATTTATTTTTGCATTTCTAGCACTATTGGTAGATGGTGCAGATTTGATGCTGCTGTCTTATAGCTTAAATAGTATTAAGGCAGATTTTGGATTAAGTTCAGTACAAGCAGGTATGCTTGGCAGTTTTACATTGGCAGGTATGGCTGTTGGTGGAATTTTTGGGGGATGGGCATGCGATAAATTTGGTCGCGTGCGCATTGTGGTTATTTCTATTTTAACTTTCTCGCTCCTCACCTGTGGCTTAGGTTTCACCCAAAGCTTTCTTCAGTTTGGTATTTTAAGATTTTTTGCATCACTGGGTTTGGGTTCACTCTATATCGCCTGTAATACCCTCATGGCCGAGTATGTCCCAACCCGTTATCGCACCACAGTACTTGGAACCTTACAAGCTGGCTGGACCGTCGGCTATATTGTTGCGACCTTGCTTGCAGGCTGGATTATTCCCGATCATGGCTGGCGCATGTTGTTTTATGTTGCGATTATTCCTGTTGTTATTGCTGTCCTCATGCACATTCTTGTACCAGAACCAGAAGCATGGCAAAAGTCTCGACTACAACAACCTGTTGTGGCTCAGAATGCTCAAAAAACTTCAGCATTTAAGCTTATTTTCCAAGATAAACGAAACCGTAATATGTTTATCTTATGGGCGTTAACGGCAGGCTTTTTACAGTTTGGCTACTATGGTGTAAATAACTGGATGCCTTCATATCTAGAAAGCGAACTGGGTATGAAGTTCAAAGAAATGACGGCTTATATGGTAGGTACATATACCGCTATGATTTTAGGTAAAGTTCTTGCGGGTATGATGGCCGATAAATTAGGGCGTCGCTTTACCTATGCTTTTGGTGCAATTGGTACTGCTATTTTCCTACCTCTGATTGTCTTTTATAACTCGCCAAGCAACATTTTATATTTACTGGTCACCTTTGGTTTCCTCTACGGCATCCCGTATGGCGTAAATGCAACCTACATGACCGAAAGTTTTGCGACAGCCATTCGCGGTACAGCCATTGGTGGTGCTTATAACATCGGACGTTTAGGCGCTGCATTAGCCCCTGCAACGATTGGTTTCTTAGCCTCTGGTGGCTCAATTGGGTTAGGCTTTGTCGTCATGGGTGCTGCCTACCTCATTTGTGGTGTGATACCAGCCCTATTCATTAAAGAAAAAATATACGACCCTCAAAAGTCGTAAAGAGATCCATCACAAAAAATCCTATAGGTCCTATGACTATAGGATTGATGGTCTAACGATCTAAACATGTGTTTTAAATCGTTAGCCGGAAATAAGGAATTTACTCCTCAAAGTTATTCCTTATTTCCACATATGTAGAGTTTATTACTCTTCATTTTAATTTTTTAGGTAAGCTTAGCTCCCAAGGGAGCTAAGCTTAAAAAGATATAGGCCTAAACTTTGTTCAAGGTCGTTCACCCTGCCTCAAACGGCGTTCAATATCATCGAGTACATTTGGCAAATCAGCGACACTATCAATCACATAGTGAGCGCCCGACGCATTCATTTTTTGGTATGCCTTATCTTTTAGAACAATCTGTTCATCGGCCGATAATGCGCTCCACTCTTCATAGCTTAAACCGACTTCATTGCCACTAATCGCAAGCCCGACTGTCCAGCAACCTGCGTTTAAACCTTCGTCAATTCCCACCACAGTATCATCTACTTTTACAACGGTTTTGATGTCGGATACATCGAGTTGAATTAAGTTTTTCCATAGCATTTCAGGATATGGACGGCCATATTTCACGTCGCTGGCAGTAACGATACAGTCTGGACGGTAGCCCTGATCGGCAGCATCTTTGACCAAGCGGCCAATCATCATGGATGCATAGCCCGTGTTACTACCAATTTTTGCACCACGCTTTTTAATATTTTCAAAAGTAGCTAATGCACCCGGAATTAAAGCAGAACATTTCGGAATAGAATTTAACTGATAAGGAATAAAGTCTTTATATAAACGGTCAATATCTGCTTCAGTTGCAGGCTTCCCATATACTTCCTGCCATGCCGCTGCGACACGCGGCATTTTTAAAACTGCTGCAATATGATCACGTTTTTCTAACCCCATTGGCGCACGCGCTTCTTCAACCGTAATTTCAACTTTATTGTCTTTAAATAAAGCCATAAAAGCCAAAATTGGTGCACGTGAGCCAAAATCTACTGTTGTACCAGCCCAGTCAAAAACCACAGCCTGAATTTGTGTATTGTTGGTTGTCATGATGTATTCCCCTTAATTTAATAAAAATTATGCTGTTACAGCTTGGTTTAGGTGGTTTTCGCAGTAGCTCGCAATTGCAGCAAGAAGCCCTTCAATGTCATGAATATAAACTTCGCCAATATTGCCAATACGGAAGCAGTTAAGGTCAGTGACTTTGCCCGGATAAATCACATAGCCTGATTTTTTCAGGGTTTCATAAAATGACTGGAAGCTAAATGTTTCGGCTGTTGGGTAAAGAAAAGTGGTAATGATGGGTGATTGTGGGCACTCTTTACCGAGTACCAATTCGAAGCCAAGTTGTTGCATACCTTGCGATAAGGTTTGTTGGTTTTGTAAATAACGTTGATAACGTGCAGCAACACCGCCTTCTATCTCAAGCTCAAGCAATGCTTGATAAAATGCACGTACCACATGGGTTGGCGAGGTAAAACGCCATTTACCTTTATGCTGCTCCATCGTATTCCACTGGTCATACAAATCGAGACTTACCGAACGAGCTAAACCTTTACATGCTTCTAGGCAATCACGCTTTGCCAAAATAAAACCAAAACCCGGAACACCTTGAATACATTTATTTGCACTTGAAATTAGAAAATCAATTTCAAGCTCAGCCATATCCATAGGTACTCCACCAAATGAACTCATGGCATCCACAATCCAGATTTTTCCTGCTGCTTTAACTAAACGGCCAATGTCTTGAATCGGATTTAAAATACCAGTGGTGGTTTCACAGTGCACACAAGCAACATGGCTAATGGTTTTATCTTCTAAAACGCGCTCAATCTCTTGTAAATCTGGTGTTTGAGTTTCTAAATAGTTCAGCTCTACAACTTCAATATTTAAGCAACGCGCCATTTGCACCATACGTGCACCGTATGCGCCGTTATTGATAATCAAGATTTTGCCATCACGTGGAATAGCTGACCCAAGCACAGACTCCACAGCAAAACTTCCACTGCCTTGCATTAATACAGCCGTATATTTTTCAGGTTGGCTGGTTGCTAAGTTGACTAGACGAGAGCGAATATCTTGTACCAGCGAGTTGTATTCTTGGTCCCAAGTACACCAATCTTTTTGCATGGCACGGCGTACTGTTGCCGATGTTGATAATGGTCCTGGAGTAAGAAGCAAATACTTGTTCTCTAAATCCATATCTAGTTGGGGTTGCATGTTCATAATGTTACTCATTTCTTTCGCGTTCATTTCAATATACATCAATCTGGTTTAAACCAGATGACAAACTAGTAAATATTTTGTTCTAATATTTCTTTCATAAAGCCAGCCCCTGTAGTCATGCCTTTGCCAGCAATCGCACTCACCAGAAAGATATTTTTTTCAGCTTCAGCGACACAGGCCAACTCATGTTCATGGGTCAGGTAATAACCATTCCAACGTTTTTGAATTGGAGGTAAAGTCAGCCCTAGTTTTTGGCGGCAGTATGTTTGAATAAACTCATTAATCTCTTCACGCTGCTCGAACTGAGGCGCTTCGTTAATAGAATGATATTCGTGACTATCTCCTACGATCAGTTCGCCAAATTCGTTTTGTTTAATCAGAATATGAATACCGAATTCTTTAATGAAACCCTGCTGTGATGCTTTAACTAGCTCGGCATGACTTGGGCAAATTTCAAAAGCCGGATAACGTGAAATAGATAAGCCTGAATAAAGAGAAGCATTTAAGTTTTGGTGAAACGGTTGAGTCAGAGCCATTTGTAGGCCACAACGTTTAAGATTCAAGCTTTGTAAAAGATCTGGATATAAAACATCGATGAATTCACCGTGACAGATCAAAACTTTATTTGCCCGATAAGTCTCACCACTTGCCAAACGAACCTGACAACTTCCCTGCTGATATTGGGTTTGAACGACACAGGCATTGGTATAAATCTTTACGCCTTTTCTTTGTGCATATGCCAATAGTCGCTGCCCAATCACATGCGGTTCGACCGAATAGTCTTCTTCAAAAACCAAGCCGCCTTGAAACTGCTGCGCGGGGTTTAAATAAGAAAATTGGGTGACCAGTTCATCATGCTTTAGCAAATGAACTGGAATTTGGTAATTATTTGCACGCTCGGCAAACTCATTTAAAACCTGCCATTCAAGTGCCGTGTTTGCCAGATAGACACCTTGGCGTTGAGCAAACGAAATATCGGTTTCAGTTTGAATACGCTGATAAAAAGAACGCGTTTCAAGCGCGTACTTTCGCCACTGTTGCTCTGGATGGGTTAAGGTCGATGTTCCGACCATGCCGAAATTACGGCGAGTTGCGCCCACAGGCTTGGCATTTTTCTCGAAGATGCAAACTTTCAAGCCTTGTTCTTGTGCCTGTATTGCAGCGGACAAACCTAAAATACCGGCTCCGACAACAATTAAATCAAACTGTGCATTATTCATAAGACTTCCAATTTGCGAAATTTAGGATGAATAAACCCTTGCCTTGTTGAACAAAGCATTTCGTTTCAGTCGGTTAAATAAAAATTGTGTTTAGCTAAAACTTAGTGAGAACTTTCACGCCATTGCTGACTTCTTGCCATAATTTTTCGGGTAAATAACCAGTGAATGAGTTTTACAACACATGAGGTGGTTAAAATTAGAATGCTCATCGCAACAGCGGCAACCGTGTCTCCCGCATCATCCATATTTAAAACAGCTACCGCAGCTAAACTGGTGTCTGGTGAATAGAGGAAAATGGCAGCCGATACAGTCGTCATGGCATTGACAAAAATATAGACCGATACATCGCATAGCGCTGGAAAACACATGGGCAAATACACTTTCCAAAAGGTTTTCCACTTCGATGTTCCTAAAGTTTGTGCTGCTTGGTCGAGCTGTAGCGGAATTTGTTTAATCGCATTGGTTAAAGTCAGATGTGGCACGGTGTAATAATGCACAATGGTTGAAATCACCAAAATAGTCATGGTTCCATACAGCACATTTAACGGGTTACTTTGCTGGTTAAAAAACAAAATATAAGCAATACCCAAGACCAATCCCGGCACAGCAAGGGGTAATAAAACCAAAGCTTGCACATAGTTTTTAATGAGTGGATGTGCCTTAAAACGTTCAGTTAATAGTGCCACTATAAAAATCAGTACTGTTCCAAAAACCGTACTAAAGAGTGCCATGCGAACCGAGTTAAAGTACGCTGCCCAACCGCCGCCATCGACATATTCAAAACTGTAATGTGCTAAGGTCAAAGACAAATCATAAGGCCAAGACTGAATGAATGAAGCCAGCACTGCCGTAAAGATAATCAGTAAAATCACACCTGAAACTAAACCACAAAATAAGCCCAGAACGACTTCAAGTTTTTTATTCGATGCTGAAACATAAGGTTTAGTCTGAAAAGCTTGAAACCGTGCATGGCGTTTGCTTTGAATACGATCGCAAATGAATACAAAAACTGCTGGTAACAACAATAAGATGGAAATCACTGCACCCATGCTCATATTTTGCTGACCAATAATCTGTTTATAGACATCAAGCGCCATCATGTTAAATGAACCGCCAATGACTTTTGGAATCCCAAAATCGGTCAGTACATAAATAAAAGCCACCAGACTTGCACTAATAAGCCCATAGCGAATTGTAGGTAATGTGACGTGATAATGCGTCTTCCAGATATTTTTGCCGAGCGACAAAGACGCCTCAATTAAACGCTGATCGACACTGCGAAAAGACACCATCATCAACATCAAAATTGCTGGAAATAGCCAAAAGCAGTAGCTGATTAAAATACCGATTGGACCATAAATTTGTATATCGCCCAGCAAAGGTTTAAACACACCTTGCTTACCAAACAAATAAACCAGTGCCAAAGAAGGTAAAAGTGACGGCGCTAAAATCGGTAAAAAAGCCACCAGTTTAAAGAAGCCTTTGCCTTTTATATTCACATTGGTAAGAGCAAAAGCATAAATACTGGCAAGAAATACTGTAATGACAGTAGCAGCACAAGCAACCCACACCGAGTTAAATACAGAGCTGAGTAAAGCTGGACTTGCAAAATAGTTATAAAAATTTTCAAGACCAACAAAATTTTGATTTTCATCAAAAAATGCAGTTTCAAACAGCATCATTAAAGGAGCAATAATCGCTAAAGTCAAAGCGATTGCGACCATAGCCAAAGCAATATTTGATCTTAATGAATATTCAGTTTTTCGACGCGGCTGTGTTTTTAAAACCGCTGAAGCAGCTTCATTTAACATAGTGCGTACCCGTGTTCGTCAAAGACATGAATGAGTTGATTAGGCACTTTTATAAACATCAGTTCTTGCAAAGTTTTGAACTTGATATTTTCAATTTCAATTTGCAAAAGGTGTTTTGCCTGCTCAATTCCATCGATATGAATAGCGCAAAATAAACGACGCTTGGCACCTAAAAATTCAGTGCTTAATACTTTAACTGGCAAATACAACGACTCTTTATCACTACCAAAATCATCAACCAACTCGACAGCTTCGGGTCTAAAACCAATGCTGTAATTTTCCCCTACTTTAAGTTTTTGTTGCTCCAAATTTAGAGGAATAAAACCTAGAACCTCGAGCTGATTAACTACCGAACAAGTCGCAATCATAAAGTTCATGGTGCCAATAAACTTTGCAACGAATTGGGTTTGTGGCTTGTAGTAAATATTGTGCGGCGTATCAATTTGCTCAATGACACCATGATTCATGACTACAACACGGTCAGAAATGCTTAATGCTTCTTCTTGGTCATGTGTGACCATAATGGTTGGTAAATTAAGCTGCGTTTGAATCGAACGGATCTTTTGTCTTAGGTTTAGACGTACCTGAGCATCGAGTGCAGACAATGGTTCATCCAACAGTAAAATATCAGGCTTCGGCGCAATTGCCCGAGCAAGCGCAACACGTTGTTGCTGACCACCCGACAATTGGTTTGGATATTTTTTAGCAATATCAGGTAACTCAATCAGTTCCAATAACTGCTGAACTCGTTGGCTACGCTGTGATTTATCCCATCTTTTTTTGTCCAAGCCAAAAGCAATATTTTCTTCTACATTTAAGTTTGGAAATAACGCATAGTTCTGAAACACAATGCCGCAGTGACGCTTTTCAGCACTGAGCAACGTAATGTCTGCGCCCTTTTTTATAACCTTTCCATAATCAGGTTTTTCTAGACCCGCAATTATGCGTAGCAATGTGGTTTTACCGCATCCAGAAGGTCCCAAAAAGCTCACGAACTCGCCCGCTTTCAGGTCTAAATTAATATGCGCTAGGGCCTGAAAGTGTTGGAACTTTTTTTGAATATCCATCACTTCTAAAACTGAGGGGCCATGTTCAGGATATTTATAGGTCGTTAAGGTCGACAATAAATGCCCTGCTAACTCACCTTTTGGATTTTGACCTAGCAGCGATGACTGCAATGACGAAGGTATTTGCATAATGAGGCCCTTATCCAAAAGATCACTTTTCAAAACGCTTTGACCATTCAGCCAAAATACGTTCACGCTGCTCGGCCGCCCAATAAAAATCATTTTTTACTAGCATTTGAGGAAGGTTTTTTGGGAAGTCCATGGTGGTATTTTCAATGCCTTTATAGGCCACCATTGAAAAGTTATGGGCATAGGCTTCGTTTGCCGCTTTGCTTACCGACCAGTTTATAAATTTCTGTGCGCTGCTTAATTTCTTGGTTCCTTTCACAATTGCTGAGGCTTCCATTTCCCAGCCTAAACCTTCAGTTGGATAAACCACTTCTAAAGGTGCACCCTCTGCTTTTAACTTAAATGCCGGATAACCAAAAGAAACACCAATTGGGATTTCGCCCTGTGCGGCCATTTTGCAAGGTTTTGAGCCAGAGTGAGGATATTGTGAAATGTTTTTATCCAAAGCTTGCATATAGTCCCATGCCTGCTTTTCGCCCCAAATTTGCATCCAAGCCGTGACATCTAAATAGCCTGTACCACTCGAAGCCGGATTTGGCATCACAATCAGGTTTTTATAAATGGGCTTGGTTAAATCTTTCCAAGTTTTTGGAATTGGTAACTTACGTTTTTCTAATTCGACTTTATTGACACAAATTGCAGATTCCCATGCATCCATACCAGTCCAAGTCGGTACAGTTTTTTGGCTTATAAATTCTGGTTTTAGATTTTGCACGCCTTCAGGTTTAAAAGGCTCAAGCATGTCCTTTTTTTCCATCACCAGCAAACTGGTTAAAGCCACACCAAAAACCAAGTCCGCTTGTGGGTTTTTCTGCTCTGCCAAAAGTTTAGCGGTGATTACACCAGTTGAATCACGTACCCATTTTACTTTGAGTTCAGGATAGGCTTTATGTAATTCTTCTTGGTATTGTTTAAGCTGGTCGGCTTCCACTGCCGTATAGACTGTAATTTCTTCTGATTGTTTTGATGTTGCTGATGAACATCCCATTTGAATAGCAACCACCACACCTAAAACTGATGCAGTACCGAGTTTAATTGTCTGTTGAACATACTGTTTCATCTGCAAACCATCGAATGCAATTATTTGATGGTCGTATTTCAACAGCTTTATATGACAGTTTAATTAATCTGGTTTAAACCAGATTGTGTTTTTATGCTCGAGCTTCGAAATGTAAATCTAAAACATCATGTAGCCAATATTCTTGGTCAACATCGGTAATCACGCCTTCTTCATTTCTGTTGCTACGGCAAATATATAAACCAAGCGCGCCCACATTCACATGCAGTGCTTTGGCCTGCTGTTCCGATAAAGCGGT
Organism: Acinetobacter sp. 148; assembly: GCF_031196675.1. Classification (NCBI taxonomy): domain Bacteria; kingdom Pseudomonadati; phylum Pseudomonadota; class Gammaproteobacteria; order Moraxellales; family Moraxellaceae; genus Acinetobacter; species Acinetobacter sp. 148. The sequence continues at coordinate 411,542 of NZ_JAVIMT010000085.1, forward strand.
TGGATAGAGGTTAATGTCAGCTCTGGTGATATGGCAGTTATATTGATTTGCCATCAGTAAAGTAATGGATTGCTTGAGATCATGAGTTAAAAACTCAGGAAAAAGCTCGGCATTCACACGTAAATGTTCAACCAAAACAGGTCGTCCATTAATACAACGACGTCGCCAAACTGAATAAATCGGATGGCCTTTTTCAACTTTTAAATGCTTGGCATCCCAAGAAGTAGCCTGAGTCAGCTCACTCGAAATCACTTCTGTAGAAGGTTCATAGCCTTGTTCAATCACAAACTGATTAAAGTTTTTAGTCGATTGTGGGTGATAAATAATACGAGGAGAACGAACATACCAACCACGGCGGTCTAATCGATAAATCAGACCATCAGTTTCCAAAGCCAGTAAAGCTTCACGTGCAGCCACTCGTGTGGTTTGGAATTGTTCCGAAAGTACTCTTTCCGAAGGGAGTTTTGCGTGGGCTTCTAATACGCCAGATTCAATATCATGGGCAATTGCATCGCGAATAGGAATATATTTAGGTATGCGTGCTTGGTCCTGTTCCATACAAACTTAGAATTTATAAATAAAGAAATTAATAGCAATATACTGAAAAAATGTGACAAAAGCTTTTATTAATGCTGATCTTTTAAGCAAAACAATCTCTTAAGCTAGTACGGCTCACTTAAATTTGTCTATAAAAAAAGAGCATTTTCATGCCCTTTTTATTTTTACTTAGTCTTTAGCTTGCGTGCTTAAAACTATCAATTTGCTTAATCTCATAAGGTAATCCGACATAGTTTTCAGCCAATGTGGTTTTACCTGCGATCGAGCCAAGTACATAACTTAACTCGGCTTGTTTAATCTTATGATCAAACTCACTTTCAGTTTCAAAACGATGCAATAAATGAGTCATCCACCAAGAAAAACGCTCTGCTTTCCATACGCGTTGTAGGCATTTTTCTGAGTATTCATTTATCCCTTGTTCGGAACCTTCGGCGTAATATTCAATCAGTGCGCTTGATAAATAAGCAATATCAGATGCAGCGAGATTTAAGCCTTTTGCTCCAGTCGGTGGAACAATATGCGCAGCATCACCTGCTAAAAATAGTTTTCCGAAGCGCATTGGCTCGGTCACAAAGCTACGTAACGGCGCGATACTTTTTTCAATAGAAGGTCCTGTCACTAGCTTTTCGCGGCTTTCAGGATCTAGGCGGTTTTTTAACTCATCCCAGAACTTTTCATCCGACCAGTCTTCGACGTGATCTGTTAAAGGGACTTGTAAATAATAACGGCTACGTGTTTCTGAGCGCATACTACATAAAGCAAATCCACGTTCAGACTGTACATAAATGAGTTCATCGGCTACAGGTGGGACATCGGCCAACACCCCTAACCAGCCAAACGGATAAACTTTTTCAAAGGTTTTAATTTTGTCTTCTGGCACACTGGCACGGCAGACACCATGGTAGCCATCACACCCTGCTATAAAGTCACACTGAATTTGAAAGGCTTTACCTTGGTACTCAAACTCAACTTTCGGTGCAGTGTAGAAATCTTTTACTTGTACATTTTGAGCTTCATAATATGAAGTGAGCTGTGCTGCTTCACGCGCAGTCATTAAATCTTTGGTGACTTCGGTCTGGCCATATACAGTCACTTGTTTACCACCTGTAAGTGCTGCCAAATCAACCCGATGCTTTTCACCATTGGTTAAGATTTCGATGCCCGAATGTGGTAATCCTTTTTCTTTTAAGTTTTGGTCAACGCCTGCTTGTTTAAGTAAATCGACCGAAACTTGCTCTAAAATTCCTGCGCGAATCCGTGAAGCCACATATTCAGCACTACGTTGCTCAACAATAATATGATCGATGCCAGCTTTATATAGAAGTTGCCCAAGCAATAACCCTGCTGGTCCAGAACCAATAATTGCAACCTGTGTCTTTAAAATATCCATAACTTCATCCTTGTTTCATCCTGACTTTTAAATTACTGGCTTTAAGTTTTGTTCACTATGTATCCAAGACGAAAATAACCGTTTATCATTTAGTTTGTCCGAATAGCGGACAGAAACAACCAAAATAACAGGAATGAAAGGATGCCTTCTCTCGATGCTTTTCTAGAGCACCCGAACTCGCATGAGAAAATTCGTCAAGATGACTACATTGCAGGATTAGCAAAAGGCTTGGCTTTATTGGAAGCTTTTGGAACAGATCGGCAACGGCTTAATGTCACTCAAGTGGCAGAACGAACCGGTATTAGTCGTACAGCGGCAAGGCGTTATCTAAAAACTTTAAAATACCTAGGCTATTTAGAAACAGATGAACATTACTTTTGGCTCACTCATCGCGTGCTGCGCTTTTCAAGTTCTTATCTAAGCTCTGCCCATCTGCCTAAAGTTGCTCAGTCATTTTTAAATCTTTTGTGCGCGCAGACGTCGCTGACTTTTTCGATTGTAGTTCTGGACGATAACGAAGTGGTGCCGATTGCCCGTAGTTATTTACCACAGCAAGATAATTTGCGCGTTAGCCCTTATGGTATGCATTTAGGAAACCGCCTCCCTGCCCATGCCACTTCCACGGGTAAAGTATTGCTGGCAGCACTACCTGAAGAAGCCCAACATACTTGGGTAAAAAATTATGGTTTAAAGCGCTTAACCCCATTTACCATTGTAGATGAATCAAGGTTTTTTGAAGTACTTAAGGGCATTTCCTTATCGGATTATTGTCTTTCTAAAGAAGAACATGAGCTTGGCGTAATTGCGATTGCTGTGCCCGTTTTTAACGCACAAGGTCAAGCCATAGCAGCGCTTAACTGCATGTCTCAAACCAACCGAGTACAAGAAGATTATTTGGTTCAGCAAATTTTGCCATTGCTGCGCAACACGGCAAATGAACTCAGAAATGTAATTTAAATAGACTTAGAAACTCTTGTTATCTATTAGAGATACAAGAGTTTTAACTCATAATTTTAAATAGCGAATTTTTGGGCTTGTTGGCTTGCCAGATCTAAAGCATTGCTGCGATAGGCCTGCATGTCTAAGCCTTCTGCATAGATAAAATCGACGTCATGAATGCCCATTAGCCCTAACACTGCTTTGAGATAAGGCGTGACTGCCTCAGTTTCTTGGCCGACATGAATACCACCCCGACTACTTACCACCACCGCTTTTACCCCTTCAACCAAACCTTGAGGATAAGTTTCGGTATAGCGGAATGTTTGTCTTGCTCGTGCCACTAAATCAAACCAGTTTTTAAGTTGAGTCGGGACATTTAAGTTGTACATGGGTGCGCCAATGATCAATAAATCAGCACTTTTTAATTCAGCAATTAATTCGTCCGACAAAGTTACGATTCGTTGAATGTCTTGATTTACATTTTCAGCCCCACGAAGCGCTTGAAAAATTTCTAGATCTAATACAGGCAAGTTCATTTCAGCTAAATTGCGTATGGTAATGTCATCTTGCAAACCTTGGTCTTTTCGATATTCAAGCATTACATCGATTAGACGATTGGTTTGTGAACCCTCCCCCATAATGCTGGATTTTAATACCAATATTTTAGCCATGACTGTCTCCACGTTTTTGATGAAGCCATATTAACCCCACAATAAATTCAACAGTGGTGATATTATTTCTTATCATTGGTTCCTTTTAGGCAACAATCATGCAACATGAGCTCAGTGCAATTTCTATATTTGTGACGGTGGTTGAAGCTGGAAGTTTTGTAAAAGCTGCCGAGCAATTACATTTAACTCGCTCAGCCATAAGTAAAAATATTGCTCGGCTTGAAGAACAGCTTGGTGTAGCTCTATTTAAAAGAACAACACGTTCACTCAGTATGACTGACGAAGGCGCTTTGTTTTATGAACATAGCCGTCGAGCGTTAAGTGAAATACAAAATGCGGCGGCTTTATTAGACCAAGGCAAAATTAACGCAACAGGCCGATTAAGAATGTCTGTGCCAGTTCTGTTCGGGCAACTTTTTGCTGCCCCGCTCATGGTAAAATTTGCTCAGCAACATGCGGACTTACAGTTAGAAATTTCATTTAATGACCGAAATGTAGACTTGATCGAAGAAGGTTTTGATTTATGTATAAGAATCGGGGCATTGCCTGACACCACTCAGCTCGTTGCCAAACTGATTGGTGAGCATCGAATGCTACTTTGTGCCTCACCTGACTATTTAAATAAAGCAGGTCCCCTAGAACATATTGAGGACTTAGACCAGCACGCCACGATTGCCGATCCGCATTTTGGTCAAATGCAGAAATGGCGACTTCAAAAGGAAAATGACGAGCCTTTATTTATTAAACCGAAAGCAAAACTTCTTTTAAATGACTTACAAGCCATTAAAAATGCAGCGCTTGCTGGAGCTGGTATCGCTTGGCTACCCGACTGGCTCATTCAAAATGAATTACAGAACCGTAAGCTGGTGCAAGTGTTAGACGCCATGTCGAGCACTGCTTTTCCGATTCATTTGGTATGGCCTACGCTGCCTTTTATGCCGCTGAAAACCCGCCTTGCAATTGATTATTTGGCGCAGCATTTACCCCCTGAACTGAACAAACAAGCTTAAAATAAAAAAGCCTCGTCCACTTGAACAAGGCTTTTTGCAGTCATGCTTGCTTTGTGAATGCCATAATTTATATAGATCAAACTTAATATTTTTTAGAAAAAAGCCACATGCAAAGATGTGGCTCAATAGACTTTAGTCATTGTTGAGTCGAAAACTTTCAAGCAAACTAATCAGCTTCTTCTTTTTTAGAAGAAGGCCCCAAAGCCATACTCGAAAATACGCCATCGCGATAAATCCAGGCATGTAATAACGCAGCAGATAAATGACCAATGACGACAGCAAATAATAGCCAAGCCAAAATTCCGTGTAGAGTACGGAACCAAGCGTAAAGCGTAGAGTTGGTTGGTGCTATAGGTGGAAGATCCCAACCCGGAAATAAAGTGACAGGCCAATTACCTGCCGATAGCGTCGCCCATCCGAGCAATGGCAAACTAAACATCAAAATATAAAGTAGCCAATGTGATGCATGGGCAAGAAACGCCTGCCAGCGCGGTACAGTCGGCGGCAAAGGTGGAATTGGATAACAGAGTCGATTTATTAATCTTATGATGACCAATAGTAAGATTGCGATTCCTAAAGGACGGTGAATATCAATTAACCACGGACGCCAAGTCATTGAGGTGGTCATTCCTACCCCAATAAATAGCATAGCCAGAATTGCTGCCGCCATAAGCCAATGCAGTATTCGAGCAGTCAAATTAAAATGACGTGGAGCAGTATCGTTAGATTTATTTTGCATTGTTCATCTCTCCTATTTGCCCACGGCATCCGTTGCTTTGCCAAATCCAATTTCACGTAATCGAGCATTGTAAGACTGTGAATAGATAGCCGCTCGTGCTGCGAGTACTGGGTCATCTGATAACTCAATTCCCGGTGGCACCAAAGTTGGGTCAAAGTTAATATCACGACAAGTGCCATTTACCTGATCAGTTACATTTTTGACTTCTAATGTTCCGGCTATAACTTCTTTACGGTCTTTTGGCCAAGGCTGAGATGGGTCATTCACCGGGTCTCCCGGCTCGGCAAGTTGCAAAACCAAGTCCCAATAGAGCGGTCCTTCAGCCAAACGTTTTTTGATGTCTTTAAATAAGAAATCATGATCAGCTTGATCACGTTGCTCTTTCGTCAGACTAATAAATTTTGAATGAGGACGCATAGACCAACGGACTGGCTGTTCTTGTCCATTGGCCGCTCGCAATATAAAGGCATTTACAACATAAAATTCTGCACCACTAAAACTACCGGTTAATGGCATCTTGGCCTTTTGCTCAATAGACTTACGTGCTTCGGGATATTCTTTTAAAAACGCCTCAACAAGGGCTGGATCAGGTTTCCCAGTAGACGGAACCGGTTTAAATGCTTTTTGCTGCGCAAAAAAACCTTCAGCATTTCGCGTCGGAAAATAAGGAAAGTTGTTTAATTTCATGCGCCACTGCGAATGATCGGCTGGAGAAAGTAATAAAGCCATACTCACTGTTGCGGTAGAATTATCTGCCGCATGCGGATTACCGCTTCCAATAGAAAATCGGCCAATTGCTGGTATATCAGACTTGGCAAATACAGTGGCTTTAGAGAGTGCTGCTGCCACACCATTACTATGGTAAGTGCCATCAAAACAAATACCTTTACCGTGTGCACGTCGATATCCTGGATCAAAGTTTTTTAATGTGTCACCCAAAAAAGTTTTGGATGTTGTTCGATGTCCAAATAGACCAGCGGTCCAAGCAAATGCCAATACTAAAGCGCCTGCGATTACAACAATACCCACGAATCGCAGCCAGTACTTCTTTAGCGTTTTAAAATTCAAATTATTCATTCTTCATCCTGTGTAAATTATATAGCTGCATTTATAAAGAAAAGTTTGATCCTATAAAAAGAGTATTACTTATATTGATGGAATTATGTTCAAGATTAGCTAAGTAAATAAAATCCCGAAATTTCTGAAACTAATAGTGATAAGCCTTAATATAATATTTATTTCTGGGCCATATAAGTTACGTACCGTGAGGTTAGTATTAAGTTTATTAACATTTGAATAGAGATAAATAAAGCATGGGAACGAAAAATATAAAAGTTCCCACTTTTTGACAAGTCACATTGGCTTTTAGTTTTATAAGTTGGCTATAAGTTTTATTTTTTAACTATTAGATCATTTTCATATTAACTACACTCATGCCCAGCCAACCAACTGGCTTTGAGCATGAGTGAATCGTTTAACCTTTCTCTTTTAACCGTTTTGGCGTAGCCCATATTAGTAGTGCAATACACACAACACATAAGCTTGCAATAATATACAGCGCAGGCGTTGTACTACCTGTTATGTCTTTAATATGGCCAACCATAATAGGACTAACAATTCCCCCTACTTGCCCTAATGTATTAATGAGCGCTGTACCACCCGCAGCTCCCGCCCCAGCTCCAACCAAGACTTTGGGTGGTAAATTCCAAAAAGAAGGAATTGCAGCAACAATACCCGCTCCTAATAAAGCAAGCGAAATGACTACAACAACGGGGTTCGCATCAAAGAAACCTGCTGTAAAGAAACCAATAGCACCTAAAGAGAGTAAACCAGCAGTAAATTTTAAACGTTCTCCAGATTTATCTGCTAAACGTCCAACAATGACCATTGTAATTGCTCCCATGAGGTATGGAATGGCACTAAGAAAACCAATCATTTGGGTATCATCAATGCCTGAGCTTTTTATTAACTGTGGCCCCCAGAAATTTAAACCATAAGATGCAATTTGAATCAGAAAATAGATAGCACCTAAAATTAATAATCCCGGGGTTTTAATGGCAGCCCATAATGAATGAGAAGCCTTTTCTGGTTGTTTAGGTTCAACCAAACGTTTTAAGTGAGCTTTTTCTGAGGATGATAGCCACTGCGCATCATCAATACGATCTTTTAAATAAGTAAGAACACAAAGACCCAGTAAAACGCAAGGCACGCCACCGACTAAAAATAACCAATGCCAGCCACGCATGTTCATCACACCATCGAGTGATGACAATAACACCCCTGAAATTGGTCCTCCAAAGATGCCTGAAAAAGCAGAAGCAAGGAAAAATAATGAAATAATTCGACCACGATAGCTTTGAGGAAACCAAAGCGTCATGTAATACAGCACACCCGGAGCAAAGCCAGCCTCCATTGCACCAATCAAGAAACGTAATACATAAAATTGCCACTCTGTGGTCACAAATACCATTAAGGCCGTTGCAACACCCCAAGAAATCATGATGCGTGCAATCCATTTTCTTGCACCAAATTTATGTAGCAATAAATTACTAGGTACTTCAAATATTACATACCCAATTACAAACAAACTGGCACCAAGGCCATAAGCTGTATTGCTTAGAGATAAATCAGCTTGTAACTGAAACTTGGCAAAACTAATGTTGATACGGTCAAAAAAAGCAAATAAGTAACACACCATAATTAATGGCATGATTTTCCATGCTACTTTTTTTATTAATTGCTTTTCGGCAATTGCTTCAGCCGATAATTCCATGCTTTGCGTTAAACTCATTTATTTTCTCCTGAAAATGAGCCTTAAGACGCGTCCTATCAAGTTTTTAAAGACGAGTTGACCGATGACGATACGAATATCGTCTCATTTCCAACTATCTTGAGTGACGTATCTTAATTAAGTGATTTGATGTAATCCGGTATAGGATGCAAGTCTGTATTTCTCCCCGCCTTGGCAAGCTGGCTTGGCGTGTCATGCCCTAAAAGAGCTGGTAAGGTTCTGGAAAGTTGAATAAGAGCATCTAAATCAATCGTGGTGGGTATTCCAATTTCCTCACACATATTGACCAAATCTTCAGTACAGATATTTCCAGAAGCCCCTGGTGCAAATGGGCACCCGCCTAAACCACCCAATGCAGCATCAAACCGTCTTGCTCCAACCTCATAAGCTGCAAGAACATTAGTTAATCCCAGTCCACGTGTATTATGAAAATGTAGGGTCAACTGCTCAGGTGAAATTAACGATAAAACGTGAGAGACAATTCTTTTCACTTGCACTGGGTTCGCCATACCAGTGGTATCTGCCAGTGTAATGTTATGAATACCCAGTTTTAGATAGTGCTCAACCAGGTTGAACACTTCTTTTTCACTGATTTTTCCCTCAAATGGACAGCCAAACGTTGTCGCAACAGTTCCATTAAACTGTGTTTTACCCTGTAGCTGTTCCACAATTTCGGTAAACCCCGCAAACGATTGAGCTTTAGTCATACGCATATTGGCAAGGTTGTGGGTTTGGCTAGCAGAGAGGACAAGATTCAACTCATTTGCATTGGCTTCCACTGCCCGAAGCGCGCCTTTTAAATTTGGAATTAGCCCAACATAAATAATATCTTTATGGCGTGTAATTCCAGTAAAAACCTCCTCACCATCTCTCAAATTTGGAATCGCTTTTGGCGAGACAAAAGAGCCTGCTTCAATTCGAGAGAAACCCATTGTCGACAATTGATTAATTAAATCAATTTTCTTATCGGTGGGTACCCAAGTCGGCTCAATTTGCAAACCATCTCGTGGAGAAACTTCTTGTACAACAAGTAAGTCGGAAAATGCTGTCATTGCACTACTCCCGATACACGTAGGCTTTCAATTTCTTCAGCTTGATATCCGTATTGTTTTAAAACAGATTCGGTATGCTCACCCAGCTCAGGGCCACGCCATTTGACCTGCCCCGGTGTTTCGGAAAGCTTCGGAACAATACCCGGCATTTTTACCACCTGACCATCAGGCAACTCGGTTGAAAGCAACATATCACGTGCATTAAAGTGCGGATCATTGACTATATCGGCTACAGAATAAATTCGCCCAGATGGAACCTCAGCCTGTTCAAGCTGTTGCAAGACCTCATCAATTGAATGTTGTCGACTCCAAGATTCAATTGCAGCATCTAGTAAATCACTTTGTTGCGCACGCCCATCGTTGTGTTCCAACTCAGGTCGATTTGCCAAATCTTCACGACCAATTACATGCATTAAGCGTTTAAAAATTGGGTCACTGTTTCCTGCAATTACCACAAAAGCATTGTCTTTCGTTCGATAGGTATTTGAAGGTGCAATACCCGGTAATGAACCTCCGGAACGCTCCCGAATAAAACCATGTAAGTCGTATTCTGGGACAACACTTTCCATAATATTGAAGACACTCTCTGCAAGTGACACATCAACAATCTGTCCGTTCCCGTTATTGGTTTTGATATTCACAATCGACATTAAAGCGCCAATTACCGCATGTAATGAAGCAAGTGAGTCACCCAAACTCACGCCAACTCGTGCAGGCGCAGAATCTTGAGAACCCGTTGTATAACGAATTCCACCCATTGCCTCACCAATTGCACCAAAGCCCGGCTTGTCTTTATAAGGGCCAGATTGACCATAACCAGATATGCGAACAAAAGTCAGTTTAGGGTTAATTGATTTTAGGGTTTCCCAATCTAACCCCAGCTTTTCAAGCGCACCGGGACGCATGTTTTCGACCAGAATGTCGGTATCGACAATCATCTTTTTGATTAAAGCAATTGCTTCCGGTGACTTAAGATTAAGCGCTAAAGATTTCTTATTACGTGACTGTAAATACCACCACAAAGATGTTCCGTGATGTAACTTACGCCATTTACGAAGTGGATCGCCTTTGCCAATAGGTTCAATTTTTATGACTTCAGCACCGAACTCAGCAAGAATGCGTGTTGCAAAAGGAGCTGCAATTAGCGTTCCTATTTCTAGGACTTTTATTTTTTCAAGGGCTAGACTCATAACAATCCATATTATATCTACTTCCGATAGAATTAAATTTATGGCGCAATGAGCAGTAATACAATTCTTAAAAGATCAACAAGTCTTCGTGGTTTGCGAAACCTATGAAATTTATTCAGATGCAATTTCTTTATGTGGATGCATAAAATATTGTTTTAAAAGCAAAGTTACTGGGTTTAAAAACTCATCACGCTTGGACACAAGATATAAGTCTCTTTTTGCCCAATCATCGGTTAACTCTACACTTGCCAGCCCTAATGGTTTACCAAAGATTTCAAAAACTTTATGAGGCAAAATCCCAATCCCCATACCCGCCTGTACCATACGGCAAACAGCATCAAAACTTGTCACCAATATTCTGAGTTTGAGCTGCTTTCCTAACGCTTCAGACTTTTGCTGCAAAATCCGATTAATCGCACTTTGAGTATGCAAACCAATAAAGTCGTAATCTAATGCATCTTCAAAAGAAATGATTTTCTGTTCACTTAAATATTGCTGATTTTGTATGACCGCGACCAGCCGATCGCTACGATAATGATAATAATCCAGATCTTCTGATAGATTCTCGGCAATGCAGATGCCTAAGTCGGCAATTTTATTACTTACATTTTGAATAATTTCTATACTAGGGCGTTCTTCAAGCTCAATCTTAATTTGGGGGTTTTCAACAATAAAAGGATGTAGGCTTTCGGGTAAAAACTGAATGATCGTTGATAAATTTGCCTGTAATCGTACAAAACCTTTAATGCCTACTTTGTATTCTTCTAACTCAACCGAAGCTTTATAAACCGAGTCTAAGATGGTTCTGCAATGATAAAGCAGGCTTTCACCAGCAGGTGTAATTTGCATGCCCTTACCGTCACGAATAAACAGTTTGGTTCCAATCAAATGCTCCAAATCAGTCAAACGCTTACTTGCGGCAGACAGCGCAATCATATTTTTTTCAGCGGCCTTGCTCAGAGATTTTTCATCACAAACAGACTGGAAAATCGTTAAGGTGACCAAATCCAATTTACGAATAATATTTTCTATATGCACTACAGATGACCCATCTTATAACTTGAAACTCATAACGCTATAATAAATATATAGAATTATAAAAATTTTATATTTCTCGCCTATGATTCTGATAAATAAAATATTATCAAAAGCTTAAACTTACCAAGTTAAAATCAAATATAAATATGTTATAAACAACTAAGGCTCTCCTCATTAATTTTCGCAACAATCCATATAAGTAGGATGAACTTATACTTAGAAAAAAAGAAGTTAAAAAAATTATTATTTTCTTAACTTCTTAATTTTTGTAGATTTAAATTAAATAACTTTATGAACTAAAGAAAGAAACAGCTTCATCTATTAAATCAGCAACTTCAACTGGCTTGGAAGCTAATGAAGCATGGCTCGCATCTAAAGAAATAACATTTTTAGCATTTAATCTAGATGACATAAATTCTTGATTTTCAGGACTAATCATTCGATCCTGAGTAGAAATTTGATACCACGAAGGTTTAGTTTTCCAAGCTGGTGAGGTAATGGTGTCGCCAAAGGTGCTTGCTAACGGAGCTTTTTGTGTTACTCCCATAACTAGACCTTCATCTTCTGTTAAATCTTGACAGAAACTTTCATGAAATTTATCTGCTTTAAGCCAAAGGTAACCATCACTATCTGGTGATAAATTAGGAGCGGCTACAGGTAGATGCTTTTGCGTAATCTCCCCTGGACTCTCATTTGTATCAGGAGCAAACGCTGCAATATAGACGAGGCCAACTACATTTGGAAGATTACCCGCTTCAGTAATAACCGCACCTCCATAAGAGTGCCCAACTAATATTACGTCACCATCAACCTGAGCTATCATTTTCTTTGTCCGTTCGACATCATCAGCTAGTGAGGTTAATGGCAATTCAACTGCTTGTAATGAGGTAAAACCTCTATGGGAAAGTTCAATAATAACTTTACTCCAGTGGGCTGCACCTCCCCAAAAGCCATGTACTAATATAATTGTTGGTTTATTACTCATTGTTTTCTCCTAGCTTTTGCTATGACATTGAATTTCATAAATTAAATTAAAAATATTTATCCATAAAGTTTCGATAATTTGATCAAATATCAAACTATAAAATCTTCTAAAATGATTATTTGTTATAAAACTACTTTCCACAATTACCAAAACAGCATATTTTTTTGCAGAAACATTTTTTTCGATGAGATGTAGTGAGATGGAAAATGAGCAAGATGTAAATAAATTAACTGATATTTTTTTTGATATTTACAAGAATGCAAAAATATCAGGACAAATTTATCAAGTCGAAAATTATAAAAATAAAAATATTGTTTTTCTGGATAGTGATTATTCGTATATTCATATATTTCAAGGAAGTAGTTTTAAAATTAAAAGTGATGAACAAAAAATAAATGAGATCGTAAACGACGGGGATGTTATCGTTATTCCTTCAAGATTTAAGCATTCTATCGAAATTATAGAAGATAAAGCTGCAGAACCAGTTGTTATTACATGTGTTTTTCAATTAAACGGTGTATATGGACAAACAATCGCTGAAGGATTGCCTAAATATATAGTCGTTCCTTCTGACCAAGATGGTAAAGTTGCTGAATGGATCCCAATGACAGTAGCTGCAATAAAATTAGAACTTGATCAACCTTCTTTAGGTAGTCAGGTTATGCTTTCAAGTGTTATCGATTTGCTGTTAGTGTGGTCAATAAGATTCTGGCTAAACAAAGAAACACTTAACCATAAAAGTTGGATTTCAGCTTTGCAGAGTCCTACTATTAGCAAGGCATTATTCTTAATGCATTCTAATCCTACTAAAGAGTGGACCGTAGAAATTCTTGCCAAAGAAACTAATCAATCTAAATCAAAGTTTTCAAAAAATTTTATACAATTGGTAGGTACTACCCCAATTAATTATCTCAAACATTGGCGAATGAAGTTAGCAAAACAATATTTAATTGAAACGAATAAAAGTATTTCACAAATTGCTGATTTAGTTGGTTATTCTTCACCAGCTGCTTTTACCAGATCTTTTATTCAAACATTTGGTTATAGCCCAAGAAAATTTAGAGAAATTTCAGAAACTAAAACTTAATAGAAAGGAAAATTTCTAACTTAAATAATAAAACACTAAAAACTATATCTTCATTTTCTCAATGAAAATCAGAATTATTTTTGCTGAGAAATCAAAAATTCTACTAACGTAAAAATAATTTACGCTTAAGCTTATTTTTTTATAGGTAGTAGTAAAACAGGGTCTTCATGAACCGTACCGGGTTTGTCGGAGAGTCAATATTCTGAGAGACTATCCCGATGACAAAATTAAAATATA
>NZ_JAVIMT010000086.1:0-11492 GCF_031196675.1 Acinetobacter sp. 148
TTTTATAATGATTTGACTATATGTTATTAAAATGATATAGATTACTTGTTTAATACCCCAAGGAATAATTTAATCTTGCTGTGCGTTAGTCACTTTTCTTTCAAAAGTTGATTATATCTTTCAACGTAACCGTCGTGATATTCAACCCCTTTTGATAGGAATTTGCAGTGAAAGAATAGGCGAAACTTGTCTTAAATAATGGTAATTCCTTATCTTTAAAATAGAGAACGCCCGATGAAATTCATTAGGCGTATACTTTAAATAAGTGTCAGCTTATTTTATAATCATATGTACTTGTCAATCATGATTCTTTTTCTCAATTGCGTTAAAAAAACAATTTTGCTATTTTTGACTTTTCACACCATTTTGTTCAATTTGTACTGCGACTTGCCAGCTAGGTAGTTGGCTTAAACCTGCTACATAACGTTGGATATGGGGATAATTTTCACCTTGTCCCATATGATAAACTAAAGCATGTAGTCCAAAGCCCATCATAAAGTCAGCACCGGTTAAACGGTCTGCCACTAGAAATTCTTTATCTTTTAAATATTCATTAAATGGCCAAATACCTTATCGAACTCAACTTGAGTATAATTTTCTAGAAATACCAACTTCGTGCCTTGCTTGGTTTCTATCGCATTAAACGTTTTTAACAAAAATGGCAGCATGGCAGAGCTTTCTGAGAAATGAATCCACTGTAGATAATCGACATAGGTAGGTTCATCCATATCTGGTGCTAAATGCGGCGCAAGTTTCTAAATTAATAACTCAACGATTGCGCCTGACTCTGCAATAACTTTGCCATCCCATTCCAATACTGGAGATTTCCCTAAAGGATGGATGGTTTTTAAAGATTCAAGGGCCAAATGCGTGCTTGAGTCACGATAATAGCGTTTCAGCTCATAGGGCTGCTTGATTTCTTCAAGTAACCACAAAATGCGAAAAGAACGTGATTGATCTAAATGATGTAGTGTAATCATAATAATTCCTATTTTTTTAAATTTTTACAACCACTTTGCCAAAGTTTTCGCCTTTTAACATACCATTGAAAGCATTGATCATGTTATCTAAACCTTGCACCATATGCTCTTTATATTTGATTTTTCCGTCTTTCAACCAGTCAGACATTTGCTGATTGAATTCCGGATACTGACTGCCATAATCATCAAAAATAATAAAGCCCTGCATGCGAATACGCTTTTTTTAAAGGGTGGAAATAAAGCCCGGTAAACGGTCTGGCCCTTGTGCTTGCTCGGTAGCGTTATACTGGGAAACCACACCACACACCGGTACACGTGCCGCAGAGTTAAGCAATGGCCATACCGCATCAAACACTTTACCCCCTACATTCTCATAATAAATATCAATACCGGTGGGAACTGCTTGTTGTAATTGTTCTGCAAAATTTTCATCATGATGATTGATACAAGTATCGAAGCCAAGTTCTTCTACTGCATAACGGCATTTTTCAGCCCCACCTGCGACGCCAACCACGCGACAACCTTTAATTTTGCCAATCTGTCCAACCGTAGCACCCACAGGTCCCATTGCAGCTGCAACGACTAAAGTTTCACCGGCTTTAGGCTGACCAATGTCCAACAACCCCATATAAGCAGTAAATCCTGGCATTCCCAAAATACCCAATGCCCAAGATGGATGTTCAGGTTGCATACCTAAGCTTTGACAGGCAGACCCATTAGAAATTGCGTAGCCCTGCCAGCCATTTCCGGAAAGAACCCACTCGCCTTCTTTGAATTTTGGGTTTTTAGAGGCCACCACTTGACTGACTGTTCCACCGACCATCACTTCGCCAATTTCAACCGGTGCTGCATATGAAGGAGCATCACTCATGCGACCACGCATATAAGGATCGAGTGACAAGTAAATGGTTTTTAACAATATCTCGCCTTGTTTAAGTTCATTGAGTTCAACTTGCTCAATACGAAAATCGCTGTGTTTTGGCTCACCCACTGGCCGTTTAGCTAAAACGATGCGTTGATTAATAACTGTTTTCACACATATAACTCCATGTTTTATTTGGAAGTATTTCTCTTCACAATCAAAAATTATGATTAAAATTTCTTTACATCCATTGTAGAGGAGTTATAATAAAAAAATACGACTGGTCTATTTTTTATAATAGAGTAAATAATTAATATGAAGCCTAATCCTGTTAAAAAGTCTGAAGCGAAGCGCTTACACATTCTTAACACCAGTTCAGACCTGATTTTGCATAAAGGTTTTACTGGTGTAGGATTACAGGAAATTTTACAGAGCTGTGAGATCCCCAAAGGCTCATTTTATCATTATTTCCAATCCAAGGAAGCTTTCGGATGTGAATTGGTACAGCATTATGTGGATAATTACCAAGTCCGTTTAAATGATGTATGGCGTAGCGATAAATCCCCTTATCAAAAGCTGATTGAGTATTTTAATTTATGGATAGAAGATCCTGAAACACAGTGTGGTTGGGCGGATAGTTGTTTAATTGTGAAACTTGCCGCAGAAGTTGCCGATCTATCTGAAGATATGCGCTCCATTATGTCCGCTGGCGTTGATGATGTAATCCAACGTATTGCTGGTTTAATTGATTTGGGTAAACAGGATCAGTCTATCCAAGCAGATACTGAGGCCTCGACGTTGGCACAAGTACTTTACCAAATGTGGTTAGGTGCAGCATTACTGAGTAAGTTGCAAAAAGATAAAACACCATTACATCAAGCTCTGAGAGCAACTAAATTTCTTTTAAAAAGTGAAGATTCATAAAAATTGAATTGAATATCAAATACGTAATTAATAATTCATGATAGCAATCCAATGATTATTTATTAATGTGTTGCTATTAGATCAATTTACAATCCATGAATGAGTATAGCGCACAATAAATTCTCCTTCTAAAGCCCTCATGACTCGTATTTTAGTCGGATATTTAGGCTTATATCCCACACTATTACTGGTACTCACTTTATTAAAGCCAATTACTGAGCATCAAAGTTTCCCGATGATGGTGTTGATTGAAGTCATAGTATTAGTGCCAGTAACGCAACTGATTTCTTTCCCACTGGCAGGTTGGCTCATTACACAGCTAAAAAATTTTAAGAATTTGTTTTAAGAAGAAATTGTGCTGACAACAGCAATCCTAAGTCGTTATTTTGCCAACCACAAAGGTTGGCAAAATAACTCATTAAGTCAATATTAATCTGCGTAAGCTGGATAATCAATATAGCCTTTTTCCGTCCCACCATACATAGTACTTGCATCTACTGCATTCAATGGCCACCCATTGGCGATGCGATCGGGTAAATCTGGATTCGCAATAAATGGGCGTCCAAATGCAATTAAATCGGCCAGCCCTGCCTCAAAAATTCGAGTCCCTCTTTCTGCCGTATATCGACCTGCATAAATAATCCGACCACTGAAAGTGTCTCTGACATCTTTACGAAAATCATGAGGAAGTTCTGGTGCATTATCCCAATCAGCTTCTGCAATAGATAAATAGGCAATCCCAACTTCTTCAAGTATTTTTATGGCTTCAATATAAGTCACATGTGGATCATCTTCAACCAACCCTATGTAAACACGATCTTCCTCTGTACTTTCAAATAGCGGGGCAAAACGCACTCCTAAACGATCTGCACCAACCACTTCAGCAACTGCCTCTACTACTTCACGTAAAAAACGCAAACGATTATTTAGTGATCCACCATATTCATCATCACGGTGGTTACTATGTGCAGAGATAAATTGATTCACCATATTCATCATCACGGTGGTTACTATGTGCAGAGATAAATTGATTCACCAAATAACCATTTGCACAATGAATTTCAACCCCATCAAAACCAGCAGCCAAGGCATTGCGTGCTGCTTGAGCATAGAGTTGCACTAATTCTTTAACTTCTGCATTGCTTAAAGCACGTGGCATTGAAGGATCAGCCAAGGCCCCTGCATTGGGCCCGGTCTCAATAAAGACTTTAACATTACTATCAGCCTTAATAGCCGAAGGCGCGACCGGTGATGCATGATCGGATTGCAAAGATGTATGTGAAACACGCCCAACATGCCAAAGTTGTGCAAAAATAATGCCTCCTTTAGCATGCACTGCTTCCGTCACTTTACGCCATCCAGCAATCTGTTCAGGGCTGTGAATACCAGGAGTCCAAGCATAGCCTTGACCACGTGGCTCGATTTGCGTACCTTCGGTGACCATAAATCCTGCCCCGGCACGCTGTTGATAATAGGTTGCCATCAGTTCATTTGGAATATTCCCTGGCTGCGTACTGCGCGACCGCGTTAATGGTGGCAATACAATACGGTTTTGCAAAACATAAGGGCCTAAGCTTAAGTTTTGAAAAAGTTTACTGTCTTTCATTTCACTGTATCCAAGTCATAATGACTTAATTGATCTACATTAAATACCCATCCTTCCTGTATATAGAAAAATAAAGGAAGGAAAGCTATTCACTCAGGCCCCTCACCATTAAGTGAGGGTTATTTTGCTTATTGAGCCAGTTGCTCAGAGTCAGAAGTTTATTCACTACTAAGCACCACAACAGGCACTCGCTACTCTTTATTTCAACAATTGAAGTAATGCTGAGGCAGTTGCAGCAGAAGAAGCTGGATTTTGTCCAGTAACCAGCAAGCCATCTACTTGAACATGTACTTGCCAATCATCTACTTTAGAATAATGACCACCGTTTTCTTTAAGCATGTCTTCAACTAAAAATGGTACAATTTCAGTCAAACCTACCGCCTCTTCTTCAGTATTAGTAAAACCCGTCACAGATTTACCGCTCACTAAAGGCGCTCCGTTACTCGCTTTCACATGACGAAGAACACCTGGAGCATGACAGACTGCTGCAACAGGTTTGCCAGACTGAATCGCCTGTTCAATCAGAGAAATTGAAATCGGATCTTCTGCTAAATCCCACAATGGGCCATGCCCGCCTGGATAAAACACTGCGTCATAATCAGCGACAGAGATTTCGCTAAGTTTATGCGTCTGTGCCAATGCTTGCATTGCAGTTGGATCTGCTTCAAAACGATGAGTGGTTTCAGTTTGTGCTTCTGCTAAATTACTTTTCGGATCTAGTGGTGGCTGCCCACCTTGAGGCGATGCCAGCGTAACTTCAGCACCAGAGTCAATAAAGGTGTAATACGGTGCAGCAAGTTCTTCTAGCCAGAAACCTGTTTTCTTACCGGTATTACCAAGTTGATCATGTGAGGTTAAAACGATTAAAATTTTCATGTTATTTCTCCGATATTTTTCAGGAATGAGGAGCATTGTTGCATGATCACTTGTCGTGTATCGTGACCATGACAGATACGTTTATTTAGATGCTCGCCTCGAGAATTTCACGACTGATCTCTAATGAAACATTTTTATGTTCGCCTAGCTGTGTAAGATTGTGCGATTTAAGTTGCGTAATGATGATCTCAATATCTGTCTCCCCCAGTCCATAATCGCTAAGACGGGTCGGCAATCCAAGTTGCTCAAAGAAGGCTCGAGTACGAGCAATAGCAGTATCAATACGTTGTTCTTCATCACCTTCGACAATCTGCCAGACTCGAGCTGCATACTGTAGTAATTTTTCTCGCTTCTCTTGACGACGTACTTGTAGATTGGCCGGCAACACAATGGCCAAGGTACGAGCATGATCAATACCATGTAAAGCCGTGAGCTCATGCCCAATCAAATGGGTTGACCAATCTTGTGGTACACCAGCTCCAATTAGCCCATTCAGTGCCATGCTAGCAGCCCACATCAAATTCGCACGCGTGTCATAATCTGCTGAATCTTCCAAGATTTTCGGTCCAATCTCAATCAGAGTTTGCAATAGACCTTCGGCAAAACGATCTTGTACTTGTGCATTGACAGGGTAAGTTAAGTACTGTTCCATGACATGAACAAATGCATCGACCACGCCATTTGCTAATTGGCGCGTCGGCAAGCTAAAAGTTTTATTCGGATCCAGTACGGAAAATTGCGGAAAAACATAGGGGCTGCTAAATGACAATTTGGCTTGGGTCGATTTTCTCGTGACTACCCCACCGCTATTCATTTCTGAACCAGTTGCCGGAAGGGTGAGTACACTCGCAAAAGGCAAAGCTTGAGTAATTTTAGTACCATGGGTTTCTAAAATCTCCCATGTATCCCCTGTATAATTGACTGCTGCTGCAATAAATTTAGTACCATCAATTACCGATCCGCCACCGACAGCCATCAAGAAATCTATCTTTTGTTCTCGAATCAGCTCTACAGCTTTCATGAGGGTTTCATAACTCGGATTCGGCTCAATTCCGCCAAATTCATGAATTTCTCTTGCACCTAATGCTTCACGCACCTCAGCTAAAGTACCATTCTTACGTGCACTTTCACCACCAAACAACATTAATACTTTTGCTTCTGTAGGCACATAGTCATTGATTTTAGCTATTGTATCGCCACCAAAAATAATGCGAGTCGGATTATAAAAGTTAAAATTCAACATATTTTTATCCTAGGATGATCAGCTAATTGATTTGAAAAACCACCGTTATTCATCAAATAAACTTTAAAAAATTGGACAACACTGCGGCTTTTGACTGCACCATGTGCTAACTATACACAAAAATAGACCAGTCGTCTATTTTTATAAAAATTATTTCAGCTTGCTGACTTTAGTGATGGTTAAACACATTCAGGCTTGTTCTATACCACTTTTATTATTGATGTATTTTCACGAGCGATTGTTGAATGGAAGGTATCAACACGCATGACTACTGACATGGTCGTGAACGCATTGGCTAAAGCAGTGAATGGCTCATACAAAATAGCAATGATTAAATATTTTAAAAGCAGATTGGCACGGTTTAGCAGATGTACAAATGCGACAGTAAATTAGATAGATTGGTTCAATATAAAGCGTGTAAATAGTTGCATTCGTTTATTTACCCTGTTTTGGATATTAACCCTTGTAAATGATGAGATTAAGCCATTAAATAAAGTAGCCCAACTTGAATAGAAAGCCTCTGACAAACATCATAGGGTTGAAGTGCTGCCTTACATTCAAAATTTCAGACAGCACCCTCATACATTTAAGCATCGGTTTAAGCTGGTAGTTTACTCGCCAAAACATCTACTTTTTCAATAGATGGTGGCTCTGAAAATAGCTCTTCGGCCTGAGCCATCAACGCAGCTGCAACCTTGCCAGATAAATGCGCTTGGCGACCCGCCTCATCAGGAAATGCATCAAAAATACCAAATGTTGTAGGTCCAAGACGTAGGCCAAACCACGCAACTGTCTCAGGTTCTTCCATTACAATAGGTAAACCGGCTTTAAGGAAAGCTTCCACTTCGTCTTCTTTACCCGGTTTAGCTTCAAGACGGACATATAAAGCTGTTTTAAGCATGACTAAAACTCCACAATTGATTAGAATTCAAACTGATTCTGACATTGCTAATGTATGCATGTCAGAAAGTTTTGTTGTATAAAAGTTAAAAAAAAATTCCCATAGCTGAGCCAAAATTTAGGTTTTTATTTCGACATAATGCTATGAATTTATTCAAGTTAACATCATTAACATTTGAATCAAAAAATCAAGATATGAGATGATTAAATTCAATCTTATTTATATAAGGATCAATTGACTCTACCTTAGATTTATAAGCTGACCTCTTCATCTGGAAATTATATTGCTCAAGAAGCATTCAAGAACAATATTGTACATCCTCATATCTATGAAAGTTATTTAGCTAGGAATTTGCTGTGAAACTCTATATGTTTCTCTATAAAGCTCGCAATAAAGTAATAGCTATGGTCATACCCTTCTCTTAGGTTAAGTGTAAGAGGATATTCTTGTTCCAAACAAATATTACTAAGAAGCTTAGGTCTTAACTGTTCTTCAAGAAAATCATCAGCTGTTCCCTGGTCGACTAAAATAGGTAAATGAACTTCAGCGTTTTTGATTAATTCAATCGCATCATAGCTTTTCCATAAAGTTTCGGTTTCACCTAGGTAGTGTGTAAAAGCCTTTTTCCCCCAAGGTACTTGGCTAGGTGCAACAATTGGTGCAAAAGCAGAAATACTTTTATACAGCTCAGGATTTTTTAACCCAATTACTAATGCACCATGACCCCCCATGCTATGCCCCATAATGCTTTGGACTTGATTGGTCGGAAAATTCAGGTCAATCAGATTTCTGAGCTCTTCCACAATATAATCATACATTTTGAAATGCTGCGACCAGGGTGCTTGTGTTGCATTCACATAGAATCCTGCGCCTTGGCCTAAATCATAATCTGCATGATCTGGTACATCCTCTCCACGTGGGCTGGTATCTGGTGCAACAATAATGACTTTATGTTCAGCCGCATACTTTTGTGCTCCGGCTTTAGTAATAAAGTTCTGTTCGTTGCAAGTCAATCCTGATAACCAATATAACACTGGCAACCGCTCATCTTTGTCATGAGGTGGCAGATATATTGAGAATTTCATTGAACAGTTTAATGCTATTGACTGATGGCGATACACTTCTTGCGATCCACCAAAAGAAGCATGCTTCTCAATTATTTCCATAATCAATTACCTATGTTGAGCAAGACTTCATGAGAAATCAAGTAAACAAAGAGTCTTATATTCTCCACAGAGAATAGTGATAAAGATTTAAAATGTAGGCAGGTTTATTGAACCTATACACGATGCCTACACAGATAGATCGGTTTTACAGATGATGTGCCGTTTTAGAGGATTCCATGCATGTCATTCATGATGCACATGCATGGAAAAGTATAAGGTCTGACGCAATTATTCGTAATGAATTACAGTACGAATTGACTTACCTTCATGCATTAGATCAAAGGCTTCATTGATCTGATCCAAGCCCATCGTATGTGTCACAAATGGTTCTAATTGAATTTTACCTTTCATGGCATCTTCAACCATTCCTGGAAGTTGCGTACGACCTTTTACACCACCAAAGGCAGAACCTAGCCATTTACGACCAGTAACCAGTTGGAATGGACGGGTAGAGATTTCCTGACCTGCGCCAGCTACACCAATAATTACGGATTGTCCCCAGCCACGGTGTGCACTTTCAAGGGCTGCACGCATCACATTCACATTACCAATACATTCAAATGAATGATCTACACCCCAGCCAGTCATTTCGACAATTACTTGCTGGATTGGTTTATCGTAATCTTTAGGGTTCAAGAAGTCCGTTGCACCAAACTCTTTTGCCAGCGCAAATTTATCTGGATTCATGTCAACCACAATAATACGTCCTGCTTTAGCTTGACGTGCGGCTTGTACGACTGCCAAACCAATACCACCTAAACCAAAGACAGCAACACTATCACCTTCTTGTACTTTAGCCGTGTTGTGTACTGCACCGATACCCGTTGTTACCCCACAACCCAGTAAGCAGACATGTTCGTGATTAGCTTCAGGATTGATTTTAGCCAATGATACTTCTGCCACTACAGTGTATTCACTGAACGTTGAGCAGCCCATATAGTGATAAATCGGTTGACCATTGTAGGAAAAACGAGTGGTACCATCTGGCATTACACCTCTACCTTGAGTTTCGCGAACGGAAATACACAAGTTCGATTTTCCAGATTTACAGAATACGCACTCGCCACATTCAGCAGTGTAAAGTGGAATTACATGATCACCTGGTTTGACGCTAGTCACGCCTTCACCAACCTCAACTACAACACCAGCACCTTCATGCCCGAGAATAGCGGGAAAAACACCTTCAGGATCATCGCCAGATAAAGTAAATGCGTCTGTATGACACACACCGGTATGGGAGATCTTGATTAATACTTCACCTTTCTTCGGTGGTGCAACATCAACTTCAACAATTTGAAGAGGTTGACCAGGACCAAACGCAACGGCAGCACGTGACTTCATGGAATAATTCCTTATACAGATCTATTTTAAATATGATTTTAGAATCTTGGCGATTTCAGCCAATTCTTCTTTTCGTTGTTGTTCTGTGGTTTCACCTGATACTAATGTGTCCTTTAAATGAACCTCTAACATCTCATTCATTAAACCATTAATAGCACCACGCACAGAGCATATTTGTTGCAGAATTGCAACACATTCCACATTGTCTTCTAACGCTTTTTCAATCGCTTGCGTCTGACCTTTGATCTTTCTGACACGTAGAAGAATCTTTTTTTTGTCTTCAATCTGATTAGGCATCAGACCTCCTTACTTGCTAGCATTAATACTATAGTACCCCATAGTATAAAAAAAGCAATATTTTTTATAAACCTTAAATTTTATAAACCTTAAAAATTTAGGTAGTGTTTCAAAAAGTATGCTGAGATTAAATGAAGTCACTATTGGCTCTGCAACTGGATACCACAATTAACTTTACTAATCTTTACAATAACTTATAAAATTAAACTTCTGACATACTCCCCCACTTTCGACTAACTCTATACGAAACATGTTTCTCAGGGATTTTAAAAGCAAAAGCTCTTAGGCTACTTCCTCACGGATTTAGGCATGCTTTCTGCTTCACAGAGCGACCTTTACCGCATCTTTCCTCCACAGACAAAGTGCTATGTCC
This sequence comes from Acinetobacter sp. 148, assembly GCF_031196675.1. Taxonomy (NCBI): domain Bacteria; kingdom Pseudomonadati; phylum Pseudomonadota; class Gammaproteobacteria; order Moraxellales; family Moraxellaceae; genus Acinetobacter; species Acinetobacter sp. 148. The sequence continues at coordinate 10,570 of NZ_JAVIMT010000086.1, forward strand.
TACCGCTAGAATATTGCGAGAAGCATTAATATCCGTATTCTTGCTAAAGCCACACTCAATACTGAACTAACACATCTAATCCGATGCCTTATTTTGCAATTATTTCCCTCAATACCTATAGTGAAAAACTTACCAATACTTTGCTGACAGTCTTTAAATGCAGTAATAAAACTATCCCATTGATTACTTGAAATTCGGGTATAGTGAATACTTAACTGTTTCAACTTTTCCTTCAGTCGTTGGACTATAGTTATATCTCTTTTACCCCAAACATAAGTAACAATTTCTCCTGTTTTTTCAGCACACATCACTTTTCAAAGTAGCATAAATTTCGTATCTTTCATCTTGATAAAGTTGGGGGGCATTTCTTAATTGTGTGCTTTCCAATTGAGAGTTGAAATGTCTAATGATTCTACAAATACACCTAAATTTTCAACTAACTACAAACGTGTTGCACTTGTGTTTTGAATCTATTTTCTATACTTGAAATGTCAACAGCCCCCCATACCAATCTGAGAAATATATGAGTGCAGAAGCCACATCTATCAGCCTTCTATCCCCTGTCATATTGCTCACGGCTGCAGTGATCGCGGTCCCCTTAATCAAGCGTCTGGGACTAAGCTCCGTATTGGGATATTTAATTGCGGGATTAATTATTGGTCCATTTGGTCTGGCATTCTTCTACGATTCTGCGTCTATTCTGCATATCGCTGAGCTTGGTATTGTGATGTATCTGTTTGTGATTGGACTAGAAATGCGTCCATCGCATTTATGGAGTTTAAGAAAAGAAATTTTTGGATTAGGCACATTACAAATTATTGCCTGTTCATTGGGGTTAACGGCTGTAGGCTTGATCTATGGCTATTCTTGGCAAGTGAGTTTTGTCTGTGCTGCGGGCTTTGTGATATACGCTGAATTATCAG
>NZ_JAVIMT010000087.1:0-225 GCF_031196675.1 Acinetobacter sp. 148
TGGAGATGGCGGGAGTTGAACAAAAATCCTAAATAATTGATTTTATAATTGCTTTTTCGGCATATAACATGCTGGTATAACTCATGTATAACATTTAATTTTGATTAAGTATGATTAACAACAGTTTCTTTTTTGTTCAAGTCCGACTATAGGAGTTGAACTCATTTTGAAAAATTCTAGGCTCTTCCCACTTTTATTTTAGCTTACTATAAAGGTCAATATAAA
>NZ_JAVIMT010000008.1:0-10680 GCF_031196675.1 Acinetobacter sp. 148
CATATAGTTATGAAATCTTTGTGCAACAAAGCCAATTTCTATACAAAAGTTTATATGCATAAAAAAAGCCGCTTAAGCGGCTTTTTTTATGCATATAAACTTTCTCGATAAAATTGGTCAAAGTCGGGATATATTGTACGAACTGTAAAAATAATTTTTCTTAAATCATTTTCAATCGACTTTATCAAATCCTTTGTAATACATCGATCCGAATATTTTTCTAAAACTTTTGATTTAACTTCAGAGCCTAGAGTTTCGATTCTTTCCTTTAATTTATACTTTTTTGCTACTTCTTCGACCCTTGCGTTTACAAAGGAGTGTTGAATATCTCCCATAAATAAACCGATAGAAAAAATAAATGGATGACAAGTAATAGTCGCTGTGGACTTCTCAAGTTCAACCTCGTCTATGAAGATTCGATATGATTTTACTAATTGCATTTCTTTAATCCCAACTAGATGAAGAACTTCCACTATCGCAACTACTACTATCACTTGATCCAGAACTCCAACCTGATGAATCACTTGAACTCTGGCCACTATGATTTGAATAGCTAGATGTATCCTGATGGTACTGAGATCGATAGCGGTCTTCCGAGCAATTATCGGATTTTGCCTCAATATTTTGGATAGCAATACTTGAATAATACTGAAGATGTGGATCTGGATCTCGCTGGGGATACCGTGTATCAGCAGGACCATAACCAACCCAAACTGGACCATTTGAAGTCAAATTAGATAATCCCTGATGAGTATGGGTAATAATTGGTTTTTTATGACAGTCACATTTAACGGTTTTTGAGAATAACCAACGTTTTTTACAGATTTCACACTTGGCCATTAACTTTCCTCCAGTTCAGGGAATAAATTGAGATTTGGAAGTGGTTCGATTTCTTTAATATATTTATCTGGTCTACGTTTTAATTTCTTTAGATTAATATCCGGGTTCTTCTGTGAACTTGGTGAAATTTGATGAGTGATTTCTATTATTCCCGCCCCGGTAAAACCACACATAACGTTGCTACACTGAAGCCAGATTGATCTAAGTAAAACGTGTTGTTGTCTGCTACTTCTAATCGTCAGTTTTGCGTTGCAATGTGGACAATATAATTGGTGTTTTCCCCGCATAACTCTCTCAAAAAGTACAATAATCGTATCGTTTTTTATTATACGGTTAAAAATTTGTGTGTTTAGCAATTATTGAATACTATTGCCAAGATTTTTCTTTTTTGTAATCAAAATACTTATGCACACGATCAGATGTCGCTGCTGTTATAAGCTGCTTGCCAAAATTGGGCATTTTGATTCACTGGAAATCAAATGTTCACGCTGTAAGTCAATTAATATCCTGAGCACCGAGAGTGCCTTACCTGAGAGCCTCGAGCACCAAAAAACAGGTAAGAATCATGAATATTCAATACAACCCAAAAGGTCATAGTTTCAGTGGCTGGCTTGGTGGTAAATCTCAACTGGCCAGAACTATCGTAGAGCTGATGCCAGAACATAAAACGTATGTTGAAGTCTTTGGTGGGGCGGGTTGGGTTCTCTTTAAAAAGACCCCTTCCCCGGTTGAAGTTATTAACGACGTTAATGATGACCTCATTAATTTATATCGAGTCCTTAAATTTCATTTCGATGCCTTCTTAGCTGAATTTGATTTATTGTTATTTTCACGCACTATTTTTGATGACATGAAAAAAAGTGACCGTGGTTTAACTGATATTCAACGAGCAGCTAAATTTTATTACCTTCTTCGTGCTGCATTCAGTTGTCAGCTAGATGGGGCTTTCAGTTATTCTAAAACCCGTAAAGCAGGATTAAAGCTAGGTGATGAACTTCGTGCACACTTATATTCAGTGCATGAACGTTTGCAGGGGGTAACTATTGAGAATGCCAGTTATGACTATGTGATTAATCGAATGGATAGTCCTGACACGCTTTTTTATCTAGATCCACCCTATTGGAATTGTGAAAAAGACTATGGCAAAAATATCTTTGGGAAAGATGACTTTTATGCACTGAAGGCACAACTAGATACCATTCAAGGGAAGTTTATTTTAAGTCTTAATGATGTGCCTGAAGTTCGGGAATTATTTGAAGATTACAATATCAAAAATAAAAAAATCCGCTGGACTGTTAATAACAGAGCATCAGCGGAGGAGCATAACGGTAACGAACTTATTATCTGTAATTTCTAGGTGCCCTTTTCGTCCTGAAGCCGTTTGAATTCTCGTTCAGCGGCTTTTGTAGCAGTAATTTTATTTTTATATAAATACGTTAAGCGTTTAGGATTTGATTGATCCCCTTGCGTTAATTTTTCTGGTGATTTTGCTGTACCGTAATACACCACAATCCCCGTATAATCTCCACGTTCATCTTCAATTAATTGGCTGACGTCATCAGCATCCGGCATCATCACTTCAAGTACAACGTCTGTAGTGAATCCCCCAGATCCATCGAGCTTATGCGTTACTCTTGTACCTAACCACACGATATCATCGATCGGAGATTTTAAACCTGAAAATTTGAATGTCATTTCTGGTATTAGTTCAGGACGTCCACGCGAAAATGTATAGCTGAAGCTGGTCGCTTTACGTTTGATATTGTTATATTCAGCATAAGCTTTATGTAGAGCCGTTTCTCTATCACGCAGCGCATGTCGAATTTCCTTAACATTATGAGAGCTATTACCCACAGTCACTTTCTGTTTTTGTGGCAACGCAATATCGTAGTAATAACAAGTCACCCCCGAAATATCATCGCCTTCCGATGTATCACTAAAACGATGCCTATCGCCCTGATTTCGGGTAATTTCGACTTCTGGTAGAGTTTGGCCACTTGCTGTTTCAGCTTTTCCTTTGGCCATAAACAACAATGTGCCGTTTTTAACAGTTGCTATCGCATCATGTTCATCGGCAATACGGGTCATTAAATTTGCATCTGATTCGTTTTGATCAATGTGGGCTAGTTTAATGCTGCCCAGCTTATCTTGAATAATCACATTTAGGCCATTTCTGGCCCCAATGCTACTTATGATTTCACCGATTGTTTTGTCGTGATAACTCTCTTCCCTTTTACGCTTTAAACTCGCTTTTAAATCAGCGCTGGTGGCCCGTAGAGAGAGAATGTCCGGTGCTCCAGAATGCTCACGCTCCTTAATGTAATATTTGCCTTTGTAGATCAGTCCAGTTGTACTCCAGCCGATCCAGACCTCTATCTCCGCGTCTTTGGGTGGAATCTCGAGTAAACCATCATGATCCAGTAATTCAATAAGTACCGAATCTGCTTCAATGCCCCGATTGTCAGTAATGGTCATATTGTTCAATCGTGAATTAATCTTAGTTGTGATGTCGGTACCATTCACCACCAGTTTATAAATGGCTTGTGCATTGACATTGCTAACACTTTCAAACATGACCTAACCCAACACACTGCTAATGATATTGTTTGCCAACGTTCCGGGCTTCATTTTCTGCTTCAGTGTCATTTTGAATTCAATTTTACGAGCAGCTCCATTCGGGAAAAAAAATGTCTGTGTTTCTTCCACATCTTCAAGAAAATACAGACCAAATATTTTCCCGGTACCACTGATCAATGGGAATGATTTTCCAGTGTCGCCCATCACGCGCAATGCGGTAAGACTAAGCGGAGTCCCCATAAATTCAGGCATGATACTGCCATCAAGCGTAATCACATCATCTCCGCGCCCCACGAACTGATAGTCGGGCATATCACCCACTCGGGAGCTTGAAGCATGTCTCCAGTTCGTTTGACGTTTTAGGGTTTGATATGTGGCCGTTGGTAGCGAAAAAACAAATACGCCAAAAATCATCATCATAATTTTATTCCTTATTGATTATCCCAAAATTCATCACGTACACGCATTGCTTTCTCACGTTCATAGCTTCGAAGTTGACGCTGTACTTCAGCTGCAATGTCTTGTGTCGACTGACCCGGCTGCGCTGTGACATAAATCGAAATCGAATCGCCCTCAACTGTAATTTGATGCTGTTTTGAAGCTTGGGCCGTTGTTGTACTCGGTGCTCCTGCAATAAGTGGTTTTGTCACAATCGGCGGCAATTGCACGGGAGCACTGAAAGATGGTGTAGCTAAAGTCGGTTGCTGTACTTCAAGCAATGTTTTCAAACGTTGCAATACTGTTTGTTGTTGATCCGGGAGAGAATTCGCACCAGGATAAAATTCCACTGGCGGTGGTGCTGTAAACGTATCAACAATGCGTTGGTATGTTTTCTGAAGCGAACCATGCTGCTGCCCCAAACCGACCTCAAGACCAGCAACAATAAATCGACCAATTCCACGCATCACTCGTGATGGACTATGAATATCCATCTTTTTCCGCATGAAATCTGGCATGTAGCTATTGATTTGGCCCCACAACGATTTAAGTTTGTCAAAACCTGAACTGATACCATTGATCAAACCATCAATAATATTTTTGCCAATGCCTAGCATGCCGTTTCTTAAGCCATCTAAGAAATTAAAAATCAATCTCCAACCATTAATCAGACGTTGCAAAATCGGGTTTGTCTGGATGTTATTTACTAATCCATTCCATGCATCTGATACGTTTGATTTGATGACTCCCCACGCCCAAGCTGCATTACTTTGCACACCAGCCCATAATCCTGCGAACCAAGTACTTACTGATGAAAAAATGCCTGTGATGCCTGACCACAACTCACTAGCACCCGAAACGATCCCGTTCCATAATCCACTAAAGAATTCTGAAATACTCGACCAATTAGCGATAATAAGCCTTGGAATACCAATAAAAGGAAAAATAAAGGTTAGGATCGGATTATTCGCAAAAATACTGTCTATGCTTTGGAAAACAGACATAATTGCGTTGCAGCCATCATTGAAAATCTGCTTAACGCTATTCCATACCCCACTGAAGAAACCAGTAATTGCACCCCAATTTTGATAAATCAGATATGCAGCTGCAGCAATAGCAGTCACGGCCAATAAAATAGGATTGGTCATAAACAAACGTCCTAACCAAAGTACCGAACGGCCTAAGAACGCGAATCCTTTTTGTAATAACCCCACTGGCCCAGAGAGCATTTTAAAAACAAATCCGAGTGAGCTACCTTTTGCACCCACGGTGGCCATCATGAGTCTAAGGCTCAACATGCTTAAAATAAGTGGTGAAAACACCACTAATGCCCCACCTATGGCCACTAATGAAGTAGCAATGACAAGTAACCCCGCTCCGAGCATTTTTGCCAGTGTTGGGTTCTGCTGCATCCACATATTGAAGTTTTTTAATGCATTGGTGGCCACTTCGATTGCTTTTGTATAGATCGGCAAAATACTTTGGCCAAAGTTTAGATAAGCATCGTGTAACTTTGCTCTAGCTTCTAATTCTTTACCCGTTGTTGTGTTTTTAGCTTTGTCATTCAACTGATCAATGTTATCGGCTCCAGCGTTGAGCTTCGCATTTTTATGGATCTGATCGCGCTGGTCATACATTGTCGTAAAGAGATTTGATGCATTACGGTTTGTGAAAATACTTCCAATTGCATCGTGAATCTGCCCACGGGATGTAATGCCCTTTTCAGCCAAAGCCGGTAATAGAACTTTCTCCATCCATTCGAATTGGTCTTTCTTGAATAGCTCTGCGCCTTTAAGTGCGCCCGGGTTTAAAAATGATACTTGGCCAGCTTTATCATGTGTAACCTTGCTTTGATCAGCGATTAGACCTAGCTCCATCAAATTATTTGCGGCTCGTTTTGTTGTTCGACCCTGATAAATGTTTTGATATGCAGACATGGCCGACGTACCGAATCTATGACCACCAAGCTCCTGAACGATAGGCTCCATTTTGTAATAGAACGCTTCATTTGAAAGGCCTTTAACAGCTACACCACCCGTTTTAATAGCATTCAGCCATTCCCCAGCTTGTACTCGTCCACCCGTGGCCGTGATGACTTGTTGAATGATATTCGCTTGATCTTTAAATGCTGCTTCACTCTTTAAGCCGTTGCGTAATTCAATGACTTTAAGCATGTCCATGAATTTTTTTTCATTTTCTCCACCCTGCTCACTGCCATACATGGCTTCATTGGCAAATTTCATTTTTGAGAGCATAGGTGCTGCAAATTTGGCATGATGTACGTCTGCAAATGCAGTGACACCATCACGCATGAGCTGCAAATTATCAAATGTACTTGTGCCAAAAGTTTTCATAGCTTTAGCGTAATCTGTTGCCTCCTTAGTGGCCTCAGCACCAAGCCCCAACGATGCAATCCGGTTTTGCTCAATTTCGACCCGTTTGTTTTCTTCGATAGGCTTTCTCATCGAGTACAGCGTAGTGACTCCAGCTGCAGTTATCCCGGCTCCATAAATCATTGCCGTCCGTGAGTGTTGTTGAACCTTCTGATAATTTTGCTGTACCCGATTTAATTGGGCCATTTGACGCTGTTGTTTATCGATTTCAGACGTTGTACTGGATAAACGTTCTCTTAATTTTTTTTGATGTGATCCAAGCTGATTTACAGATAAACCGGATTGATCTAACTCCCGGGTTAAATTCTTTAAATGCTGTTTTTGTTTGTCATATTCGGCCGTTAGCTTTCCGACTTCACGTTCGCTACTGGAGAGCTGTTGGGTTAGACCTTTTAAAGCCGCTTGGCTTTTTTTATGCTCGTCTTTAAGTTCGCGTAAGCTCTGCTTTTGCTTGTCTATAGTTTGATTTGAGTGCTCAATCTCACGACGTACCCGGATGTGTTCATTACTTAGATTCTTGGTACTAATACCGTATTGACTAAGTTCAGTACGTGCACGTTGTAGAGCGATACCCTGCTCATTAATACGGTTCTTCAGTTGCTCAGCTTCACGTGATGCTCGGGCAAAATCTTGAGTCAGTTTCTTACTTGGCTGTGCGTCCATTTGACGCTTTAAATCCGCAATTCGGGTTTGTACAGCCTGATAACTTTTTGTAGTTTCTAAAGCCGCTTGTTTTTGTTGTCTAAACCCATCGATACGCTTGAGCTGGGCATCTAGCTGTTTTTTTGCAGCTTCAGTCGCCTTCAGTTGTTGCTGAGTTTTTTCTAGTGAACTAGCCAAGTGATTAGTCGGGTTCTGAGCAATTTCAGCCTTCAAATGCTTCACATGTTCCTGCATATTTTTTAATGCAAGACTACTCTGCTGAACGGCTGCTTTTTGTTTCTCAAAGCTATCGATTTTGGCTAATTGTGATTCTAGGCTTTTAACCTGATCTTTGGTCTGCTTCAGTGCTCTGGCAGCAGCATTGCTGTTGCCAGAAAGGATTTTAAGGGCGGGACTGAGTTTGTCTTGAGAACCGAAGATGACTTCGAGCTTAAGTTGTTTCATTCAGCATCATTTCCATTTCTTTCAATGGCTTTTTGATGCCATTGCATCAGTTCTGATAAGGACATGTTTGTATAGGTTTGCGGTGGCCAGTGAAAGATCACCGCGATATTGGCAATGGCATCATCTACTGTTGCTGTAAGATTGATACACGTACTGAACTCGGTTGCAAAAAAAGCATTAGCGCAGCTCCAATCTGTGCCAGATCCGAAGGTTCAAGTTGATTAATTTGTGCTTTGGTTAAAGTCGGACTCGATACGCGCGGGATAACGGTACAAATTGCTGTTACGTCACCTTGAATCAAATCTGTGATTTTCACACCCTGAAGGGCCATAACGTTTGGCTTGCGAATGTCTAATTGGGTAATTTCGATTGAACCCATTTTTAAAGGTTTATCTAAATAAATTACTTCCACATCCGGGTTAATTGCCTTTTGATTTTCAGCTTGTTGAACTTCGAGTTCATTTGGTTGAGTTTCAATCTCAGTGTTTTGGTTTTGAGTATTCATGATCTGTCCTAAAAGAATTAAAAAGACTCCGGCTGAAGCCAACCGGAGCTAAGGAAAAAGGATTAACTTAAATGACCAATGGCTTTCATGTGCTCGGCGTTGCGGTCAACACCTTTAACAATGAATTTGTTCGATGGAATATCAATTTCCATATAAACCACACCATTGATGCTAAGCTTGTAATAGCTCCAGATAGTTTTAATAGTGGTTTCAGTGTCATCACCCGATTTCTGATTACCGAAATCAAGTTCTTCATGACGTCCACGTACGACAATCTCATAAGCATCAATTTCACCAGTATCATCACGCTGATAAGACCCAGCAAAACGCAGCATGTGTGCTGCTACTGTTGAAGCACCAAACTGTTCAAGAATGAGTGGATCTACACCACCAAGTTTCCATTGGAATGTAGTGATGTCATCACCGAAACCTAAATCGACCTTAACGCTGCCATCCATGCCACCACCACGCCAGTTTTCTAACTTACGAGCTAGTTTTGGAATTGTTACTTCTCCAGTTTGGCCGAAATAGCTAATACCCTCGTTAAAGAGGTCCATAAGTTTTAATTTCTTTGGTAAAGCCATGCGCTATTTCCTTATGCCGCGATACGTGAAGCGAAATCAGCCAAGTAACTATCAGTGATGTGCTGACGTAGACTGAGGTCTTCTAAAGGTGGAACTGGTGTGTAGTCGTAAGAAATACGAAGCTTCCCGGCTTTTAAAACATCGGCTGGGTTAAATGCTGGGTCAAACCAAGCTTCACCTCCAATGAGATAGCCATTTGTCTTCCAATCGCGGAGCTTTCCATTGATCCCTTCAATAATGTCCCGCGCAAGTGATGGATGTAGTGGCTTATCAACCGCCCACATGTGAGCTTCACCCATTGTGTCCATGATGACCTGAGCAGTACGGGTGTAATTTTCAAATGCGAAAAGAGGATCTTCAGAACAAGTGCGAGAACCCCAGAAACGGAAGCCGTCACGTTGAATGAGTGTGGTTACATCGTTTTCATTGAGGAAGTTGGCATCTGTAGCTGAAGACTGTAAATCCCAGAACACATCCTTACTAATGCCTGTGACCCCATTAACTGGAACGTTTGAAAGGGTTTTATGCCAGCCTGTCTCTTGGTCAATCTTGGCACGTAGGCCTAGAGCTCGAGCTGTAGCATCTAGTGAAGTGGTTGAACTTGTCGCTGTGTCCCAACCTAAAAACTCGGGCCAAATGACCATCGTTTCACGTGCACCAAAAGTTTGTCGATATGCGACAACTTCTTCTTTTGTATTGCAGCCATAGGCAGAGATATATGCGAAGCCTCGTAGTTGCTGAGCAATTGAAGTTAAGGCAGTACTTACAGCCGCATTATCTAAACCCGGGACACCTAAAATTCGAGGTTTCATCCCGAATTTAGCACCTGAAGTGAGCAATGCTTTTAAGCCGGAGTATTTACCGTCGGCCGATCCGCCGATGATTGAACTAGTTTGAGTCGCTTCATCCTTTTCTTGATTTACACGTACTACAATTACAACCGCATTGGTTTGATCAAGAATTGCTTGTAATGAACGAGCAAGCGTACCTTGAGTACCTGCTTTGGCAATGGCTGCAAGGATGTCAGTAATTAAGACCGCTGTATTGAGTGGGAATGTTTGTTCGTCTGCGTCTGCTGCAGTACATACCATACCGATAACAGCAGTCGAAATTGTACGAATGGGTCGGATTCCGTTATTAATTTCGAAAACCCGGACCCCGTGGTGATATGAATCTGCCATAAAATAAACCTGTGGTCTGATTGGTTTTTTGTCAGCTCACAGGTTTTCAAATTGCACGTTTGATTTCATTCAGCGGCAGTTGTAAACGGCAGTATTACAACTACCGTTTTATAAGGTCATGGCATATTCCCACATCTTATCGACTTGTCCTTCACTCAGCCCTAACAAAGTGGACATGAATAATACTGATTCACTATTTCTTTCAAAATTGAATGATTCTGTATATTCAATTTGAATCCTTGAACGCATTTGTGTCTCTTCAATTTCGGAAATCCGTTGTTCAATTAAGTCAAGAAGACCATTTTCTAATAACGCCAACTTGAATTGTCGACGTGTTAATGGTCGTAAAGTCAACAAATAGTCAATTCGTTTCTGTTCCGGTGTTCGATTATCCTCCCATTCCATTTTCACGATATTCATCACATGGTAGGGGCTGGGCTTAGGTTCTGAAAAAGTTAAATCAGAAAATACGTAACAACCCAAACTAATTTTTTGAAGCAACTCCGAATGCTGTTCTTCATTTATCTCAACTAAATCATCTGGCAAATCAGCATATTCAAAAGTTAAATCATAAAAAGATTGTTTTGAGTGACTAAAAAAAATCATATTAATAACCTATCGCAAACCAAGTAAAACCACGCAAATCACCAATTGCACTACTGTTAAATACATTTAAAGAGAAAGATGCCCCTGAATTAGATTGGCTTACTAATAAAACGCCACCATCCCCAGAACTTGAATGCTGTGCCATTTTGCGTGTTGAATTAATATTTAGTACGTTATTAGGGAATGTAATTGGGAAAGTAATATCGACCTTCGTTTCACCCGGATAACCAGAGTAATCAACTGTGCCCCATTGTAAAATCAAACCATCACCCAAGTATTTATAACCATTTTCCGACTTTAGGCTTCCAAAATTATTTAAGACCGTTGAAATATTAATATTTCCAGATCCATCAAAAAGAGCCGAACCAGAAACAGCACCCGATAATAAAATTTGACGCGCAGTGACTAGCTTCTCTGCTGCACCATCGGTTCTACCTGTACCACCACAT